>VXOZ01000037.1:0-793 GCA_009839775.1 Chloroflexota bacterium
CTTGCCGAGCCGCCCGCCACTGGAGACGGCCGAGGCCTATGCCGCGCTCATCAGCGAATTCGGCATCACCCAGGAGCAGGTGGCGGCACGGGTCGGCAAGAGCCGCTCAGCGGTGGCGAATACGCTCCGCCTGCTGAATCTCGCTACGGTTGTGAAGGAAGCCCTGGCCGCAGCTACCATCAGCGAAGGCCACGCCCGCGCCCTGCTGCGGCTCTCGGCTGAAGTGCAGATATATGCCTTAGCTGAGATAGAAAAACGGGGCCTCAACGTGCGCCAGGCCGAGCAACTCGTCAAGGAGCTGCTCGCCGCGCCGCGCACTACCAAGACCAAGCCCTCCGATCCGCGCAACGGGACCTGGGAGGACTCACTGCGGCGCGCGCTCGCGACGAAAGTGGAAATCAAGCGCCGCGGCCAGCAGGGCACCATCCGCATCCACTTCTTCTCAGACGAAGAGTTAGAGTCCCTGGTCGACCGGCTGCTCACAGAAGAGTACTAGCGCGCAGGAAATTGACAAGAATCTTGCCTTCCGAATATCCGTGCCAACACGCCTGAGCCTTACAGCAGCACCTTGCGCGGCTTATGCTGCAAAGGCAATCGCTATGGTCTCAATTGCGTAGCCGCCTAGCGGCACGGTGACCGCGTTGCCGGCGATCGCAAGCTCCGTCTCCAGGTCGCCCATGAGATTCGTGACCCAAGCCGCTTCCACCGCGCGCGGGAGCTGGAGAGACACCGTCGTGTCCTCGCCGTGGGCCTCAAAGAGGCGCATCATCCAATTGCCGGGGCGATCCGGGTG
>VXOZ01000037.1:803-7218 GCA_009839775.1 Chloroflexota bacterium
TTTCCGCATCCGTGCGCACAAAGCTCTCCCGGTCGTTGAGGAACGTGCGGCCCGCGAACGGCTGCATGGGCCTGGCGGTGGCCAGCTTGGCGGTCTGCAAGGGGTTCCAGTGCTGCCAGCCGACCCGCTCCGCGTTTGCGCCGCGCCAGTCGCCTTCATGCGGCACGAGGGTTGCGTGGAATGTGTGCACGCCGAGGTTTGGGTACTCGAAGAACGGCGTGCCGCAGGAGTAAGCGGTCCGCAGCGGCGTGGGATAGATCGTCGTGCCGTGGATGGCGTGCACGCAGTTGCTCGTGCCCAGGGTGACGCCGTAGTCGCCGTTGGAAACGTCCAACCACTTCTGCACCCAGCGGGCGCCGTCGCCGCGATAGGTGTTCGGCATCTCGTCCTTACCAAACACCACGTTCCCAAACGGCACTTCATACGTGACCTCACCATCTCCGACATTAAACGGCAGCGCAATGCGCACCTGCGTGTTCTTCGTGCCATTCCAGTCGATGGTGGTATTGAGGTCCACGCGCGGTTCCTGATTGTGCAGGCGGATTTCCTGCGTGATGGGCGCGCCAAGCACGTGGCTGCGCAGACTTACGGTAGTCCAGATGGGTCCGCGCTCGACCCACTGTACCTGCGTGGGACCCTCGCTCGCCCGCCATTCCCGGCCGGTGAAGTTCGTGTCCGCCAGCCACTCTTCGCCTCTGGCCTGTACCGCGAGGGCCTCATCGGTCGTCTGGAACTTCATGGCCTGCTCGTCCAGAGAGTCTTCCAGGTCGAAGCGCAAGTCTTCCAGCACTACGACCTCGTTGAAGTAGTGGTCGGCCTCGGCGGCGAGTTCTACACTGGAACCGTCCGCCCGCTTCCATTGCAAACTCTTCACCATGCCATCGCTTACGTCCAGACGGAAGTGGTCGTTTTCCACTACGTGCTCGGCTTTCCCACGCCGGGCGGCTTGATCGCCGGTGCCAAACTGCGGCTCGAGGTAGAACGTCTTGAATCCGAGCGACGGCACGTCCTTCGCCAGAAACGCAAAGTCCACCCGCGAGCGGCGCACATTCGCTGCATCGGCACGGTCCTGGCTGGCGTTCTGGGTCTTTAGGACCTGGCACGGCATCTCGTTGCCCTGTCCGTCCGTGATGCGGATGCCTGAGACGTTGTCGCCCGGAAACTCCATGTAGTCTTCTACCACGTCAGAGCGGTTCCAGTTGAGCGCATTGCTGACGAGCAGCGTGCACGCCGCGTCGCTGGGCGGCGTGTAATTGACGTGGGTCGCAAACTGGTTGTTCGCCTCCCGCGCGATCTCTTGCCCGATCATGCGGGCGTGCACGGCGGTCTTGTAGCGCACGTCGTTGTTGAGCTCGCCGTGTCTGCCCCCAAGGTTATGGTCGTGGCAGTTGAAGAGGTCTTCCCAGGCGGGATCGAGCTCGGCGCGCGGATACGCTCCCAAGCCCAGCAAGCCGCGGATGGCGGAGAATTTCTCCGCCGAGGCCAGCGCGTTTTCCGCGTGACGCGCTTCCACATAGACCCCAGGCGCCACCGCGTGCAGCGCATAGAAGGCATACGGAGACTGGCCGCCGTAGACCGGCAGATCGTCCAGCTTGCCGGTGCGCTCAGCGGCCTCGAAGAAGCCAGTTATCGTGGAAAAGGAAAAGTTCAGCGTGCCCTCGTCCGTGAGCTGCTTGGCCCTGGCGAGCAAGTCCTCCGGTATCGGCGGCCGCAGGTCGGACTGCCCCATCATCAGCAGCACGGGCAGCGGCCAGAGGCGCATTGCCTCTGCAATTGACTGCGCTTCAAGGTTTTCGCCCTCATAGTGGCGCAACCAGGGCATGTCAGGGTTGGTGAGCATGAAGGCCCACCCATAGGTGTTCATGTGGTTGGCCGCCAGCACCCGCGAACCATCGGGCGCCTGCCACCAGTAAACGGGAGAGTACGGGCGGAATCTCGAGCAAGAAAAGTACTTCACCCCCGCTTTGGCGAGCAATTGGGGTGTCTGCGGCGTGTGGCCGGGCAGGTCGGAGTGTTGGGCCGTGGGCAGATCAACGTCCAGCACGTCGCGGGCGAAGCGTTTGGCATGCACGATCTCACGCACCATGGTCTCGCCATCGAGTGCGTCTTCCATGTAGCCAACCATGGCAGCAGTGGTTTCGAGCTTGCGCTCCTTCACAAGCTGCTTCACCGTGGGCAGGTATTCCGGGAAGCGCGCCAAGAAGTGCTTTAGGAAAGCGGCGTACTCCACCGTGAAACGGTAGTCCGGGTGCGATCCAGTGATGGCCTCGATGGCTCCCCTGATGAGCTCATCGGCGTAGGCGAGGCACTCGGAGATGCCCGCGCACCAGCCGAAGTCGAGGTGCGCGCCCGGGACGATGAAGATCTCCTCCGGCAAGGTGACCTCATCGAAGGGAACTACAGTTGCCTTGCGGACGCTGTTGACCTCCGCCGGCCATGTCTTGATTGCCATGAGATTTCTTCTCTCCTTCTGCTGCTTTCGAGTGTGCACACTAGTCGTTCAGCCTTCGACCCTTGACAAGCTCAGTATAGGCAAGCCCATGGAAAACGGAAACCGCTTTTTCTCATCCGACTTTTCTATTGGTCAAAGGCTTCGCGAATGGCACAAAAGCACCATGGGAGCGCAAAGTTGCGCTCCCATGGTGACAAAAGACTTAGGAATCAGACGATATACCGGACCCGTTAGCTCCGGAAGGCGACGGCGATAGTCTCAATCTCATAGCCGCCCAGCGGCACCGTGACCGTGCTGCCCGATACCGCTAGCTCCGTTTCTAAGTCGCCCATGAGATTGGTGACCCAGGCCGCATCCACCTCGCGTGGAAGCTGGAGCGATACCGTCGTATCCTCGCCGTGGGCTTCGAAGAGGCGTAGCATCCAATTACCGGCACGGTCCGGATGCTCCTGAATGGTGGTGATCACCACGTTGTCCGCATCCGTGCGCACGAAGCTCTCTTCGTCATTGAGGAAGGTGCGGCCCGCGAAGGGCTCCATGGGTGCGGCGGTCGCGAGCCTGGCAGTCTGCAACGGGTTCCAATGCTGCCAGCCGACGCGTTCTCCGTTGGCGCCCCGCCAGTCACCCTCATGGGGCACCAGCGTCGCGTGGTAGGTGTGCACGCCGAGATTCGGGTACTCGAAGAACGGCGTGCCGCAGGAGTACGCCGTGCGGATGAGCGTCGGATATATGCTTGTATCCTTGATAGCGTGCACGCAGTTACTCGTGCCCAGCGTGACGCCGTAGTCGTCGTTCGATACGTCTAGCCACTTCTGCACCCAACGCGAGCCGTCGCCGCGATACGTATTCGGCACCTCGCCCTTGCCGAAGACCACGTTGGCATACGGCACTTCATACGTGACCTCACCGCCCGGCACGTTGTACGGCAGGGACAGACGCACCTGCGTATTCTTCGAGCCGTTCCAGTCGATGTTCGTCGTGAGGTCCACGCGCGGCTCATGATTGTGTAGGCGGATCTCCTGCACGATCGGAGCTTCCAGCACGTGGCTGCGCAGGCAGACGGTTGTCCAAATGGGACCGCGCTCGACCCACTGCACCTGGGTGGGACCGTCACTCGCCCGCCATTCGTGGCCGGTGAAGTTCGTGCCGGCCAGCCAGTCCTCGCCTCTGGCCTGCACTTCCAGCGCCTCGTCGGTGGTTGGCACCTTCATGGCTTGCTCGTCCTGGGAATCTTCCAGGTCGAAGCGCAGGTCTTCGATCACCACGACCTCGTTGAAGTAGTGGTCGGCCTCGGCAGCGAGCTCTACGCTTGAGCTGTCCGCCTTTTTCCACTGCAGACTGCGCACCACGCCACCGGTGACGTCCAGGCGGAAGTGGTCGTTCTCGACCACGTTTTCCATGGTCATGCGCCGCGTGTTCTGGTCGCTGGCGCCGACCCGCGGCTCCAGGTAGAAGGCCTTGATACCCAGCGACGGCACATCCTTGGCTAGGAAGGCAAAGTCCACGCGGGAGTAGCCGAAGCCGGCAAAGTCGACCCGGTCGTCGCCGGCGTTCTGGGCTTTGAGGACCTGGCACGGCATCTCGTTGCCCTGGCCGTCGGTAATGCGGATACCCGTGACGTTGTCGCCGCCAAATTCCATGTAGTCCACCACCACCTCAGAGCGGTCCCAGTTGAGCGGGTTGCTGACGAGCAGCGTGCGCGCCTCGTCGCTGGGCGGCGCGTAGTTCACGTGGGTAGCGAACTGGTTGTTCGCCTCCCGCGCGATCTCCTGGCCGACCATGCGGGCGTGCACGGCGGTCTTGTAGCGCACGTCGTCGTTGAGCTCGCCGTGTCTGCCGCCAACGTTATGGTCGTGGCAGTTATAGAGGTCTTCCCAGGCGGGATCGAGTTCGACGCGGGGGTAGGCGCCCAAACCCAACAAGCCGCGGATGGCGGAGAGCTTCTCCGCACTTGCCAGCGCATTCTCGGCGTGGCGGGCTTCCAGGTAGATGCGCGGGGCGAAGGCCGGAATGCAGTAGAAAGCATAGGGGAAGTGGCCGCCGTAGACGGGCAGATCGTCCACCATGCCGGTGCGCTCCGCCGCTTCAAAGAAGCCTGTGATGGTGGAGAAGGTGAAGTTCAGCTTCCCTTCCGCCGTCAATTCCTTTGCCTTGGCGACCATGTCCTCCGGTATGGGAGGGCGCAGGTCGGATTGCCCCATCATGAGCAGCACTGGCAACGGCCAGAGACGCATTGCCTCCGAAATGGAATACACTTCCGGCTCATCGCCCTCATACTCTGGTAACCAGCCGAGTTCAGGATTGGTAAGCAAGAAAGCCCAGCCATAGTTATTCATGTGGTTGGCCGCCAGCACGCGTGAGCCGTCCGGGGCTTCCCACCAATGGACCGGCGAGTAAGGGCGGAATCTTGTGTAAGAGAAATACTTCACGCCGGCTTTGGCAAGCAATTGGGGCGTTTGCGGCGTGTGGCCCGGCAGGTCGGAGTGCTGCGCCGTGGGCAGGTCGCATTCCAGCACGTCGCGGGCAAAGCGCTTGGCGTGCACGATCTCGCGCACCATGAGCTCGCCGTCAAGCACGTCTTCCATGTAGCCCACCATGGCAGCGGTGGTTTCCAGCTTGCGCTCTTTGACAAGTCGCTTGACGGTGGGCAAGTACTCCGGGAAGCGCGTGAGAAAGTGCCGCAGAAACGCGGCGTACTCCACCGTGAAGCGATAATCCGGCGTTGGGCCGGTAATGGCGTCGATAGACCCCTTGATGATCTCGTCGGCGTAAGCAAGGCACTCCGAAATGCCCGCGCACCAGCCGAAGTCCAGATGAGCCCCCGGCACGATGAAGATCTCCTCCGGTAACGTAACGTCATCGAAGGGAACTACGGTTGCCTTGCGGACACTGTTGACCTCCGCCGGCCAAGTCTTGATTGCCATGAAATCTCTATTCTCCTTCTATAGCTTCGGAGCGTGCACGCTATCTGTTCGCTATTACGGCGTTTGGTTCGTCATTCTGGCGAAAACCTACCTTGGTTCCGTCATTCCGGCGGAGGCCGGAATCCAGGGGGAGGAGAGGCATACCGTTCATCTCAAGTAACACGCAACCAACTACAGGACGCACTCCATCTCGCGGGCATTGTGGGAACTCCCCGGTATCAGCCGCGTCATCCTAAAGCCCACTTTCTCGTAAACGTGCTGCGCCCGCAGGTTATCGCCGTCCACTGTGAGTATGATACGCTTTTTGCCCAATTGCCGCGCAACATCCTTCAGATACTGCATGATTACCTGGCCCAAACCGCAATCTTGGTAGGCATCGGCTACCGCAATGCCGAGGACGGGCCGGTCGGACTGCAAGTTCTCAAAGAACCCATATCCCGCCGGTTCTTCTTTCCCGTCCTTCTCAGCCAGAACGAGGAATCTGATAAAGTCGGGGTCTTCCGCCTTGGCCGTGAGGTCCTGCGCCACGGCGTACGTCCACGGCGTATGGGGCCGAAACCACGCGCGCGTCTGCTTGCCTAACATCTGAAAGAACGTGTAGAGCAGGTCGGCGTCCGTGGTGCGCAGGCAATGAAAGCGCACCGTGCCGAGGCTGGGCAGCGTGATGGAGGTTTCAAATGATGGGTCAACCAAAAGTTGGCTCCGGTAGGTACCTTTTGCTACGAGGTATTGCACTCAATCCGTCATTACCATGAAAATAGCCAATCATACCGTTCGCCCTGAGCATCGTCGAAGGGTGAACGCCGGGGAAACGGGTAACAGCTTTCGACACTCTTCTCTCCGCTCATGCTTCGACAGGGGCTTCGCGCAGCCCTCAGCACGAACGGAGAGATCGGGGTTTATTTTCATTCCCTTGTGCGGCCTAGCAAGGCCATGGTGATTCCCGCGAAAGCTCGCCCCCGTGCGGGGGCGCGGGGCCCCCCCGCGGGGGGCGGGGGCACAGTTAAATATAGAGGGGGGAGCTGATGTGGAAAAGAGG
>VXOZ01000037.1:7228-9158 GCA_009839775.1 Chloroflexota bacterium
CCCCCCCCCCCCCGCCCCCCCGGGGGGGGGCCCCCGCCCCCGCAGGGGGCGCGGAATCCATCTTAAATGATGCCGTCGTACAAGTCTTTCCACAAGGGACTGGTCTTCTCAATCATCTCGACATTCCACGACCAATTCCACTTCTTTAGTGCTCTCACGCTAGCAATGGTTCGACCCTAGCGTGGAAAGGTCGCCAGCGAGTAACTCAGTTCTCCTGGAGCAGTGTTCCATTGGCCCTCCCCCGAACTGAACGTGCGGCTATCCCGCTCTTTACCTACTCCGAGGTCTCCGTTACCAAAGGGGTCTCCCCCGTCGGCTATTGCGCGTTCCGTTTGACATCAGGGATAAGGCTCTCCTATAGTCCATAGGAACTCCAACGCGAGAGGAGGCACAGTGTCCACCGACAAACCTATTCCTGATGGCTATACGGCCGTTACACCTTATCTCCTCGTCGAAGGCGCTGCCGGGTTTATTGCATTTTTGGCAGAAGCGTTCAATGCGGTTGAGCGCCGACGTGTCCCCATGCCCCAAGGCGGTATCGGTCATGCCGAGGTAGAAATCGGCGGCGCTGTTCTGATGGTGGCCGATGCCTTCCCGCCGGAGTTTCCTGCCACCAGATCGTTAATGCACCTCTACGTTGGGGATGTGGACAGTACGTATGCCCAGGCTGTCAAAGCGGGCGCGACGTCCCTGTCTGAACCTTCAGACGAGGAGTATGGCGACCGCATGGCCCGCATCCTGGATCCCTGCGGCAACCAGTGGATAATCGCTACGGCGGGCTGAGAGCAAGCACTTATTGCCTGAATCTTTCATCTTTGGGCTAACCGCACAATAGCCAATTGCTTGCTCACTAGAACAATGGCGTTGCTTAGGCGCTACCCCACTGCACGCGGCCACACCTCATATCCGTCATTCCCGCGAAAGCTCGCCCCCGCGCGGGGGCGCGGAATCCATCTTAAATGATGCTGTCGTATAAGTCCGCCCATTGTGGATTCGTCTTCTCAATCAACTCAATCTTCCACGCCCGGTTCCACTTCTTGAGTGCCTTCTCCCTGGTAATAGCGCTTTCCATTGTCTCATGCACTTCATACCAGGCTAACCTGTGGACACCGTACTGTTTCGTAAACCCTTCCACTAAGTCACTCTTGTGCTGCCAGACTCTTCCGGCAAGGTCTGATGTTACGCCGATATAAAGGGTGCCATTGGGCTTGTTTGCAAATATGTATACGCAGGGAGTTTTCACTATTGCAGTACCATTAGTCCTTGGCCTTGATGGGTATTTCCTTGACGCGTGATGACTAACACGCGAGGTCTTTCCGGGGTATGCGCGACGTAGCCTCTACGTGTGTTTCGTCTAACGTCAAGAGAAGATGGATTCCCGCTTTCGCGGGAATGACGGAACTAAGAGGCAGTCCGCGGAACGAAGGCACGTTCTTGCCCTACCAAACGTAGCGCGGGGACTTGCCCCCGCATCTTCTCTTTGCTCACCCTACAGCACGCCCTTAGGAATCACTATGCCGTTCACCCAGAATCATCTTCCGGGTGAACGGCATAGTACCAAGCTCTTCTCAATGTTGGCGGCAGTCTAGCCTACTGTTCGCAAGCTGCTACTGCGCCACGCTCTCAACCTGTCTAGAGCTGGTCGGCCCACTTGTTGAGGACCTCTTGTACACGGTCGGCGTGCTCCTTGTTGGCCTCTTCGGGCGTGATCTCCTTGGCATAGGCTCGGAACCAAATGTCGATGTTGATGCCAATGATCTCATCGTTACCGGGGATAACCGGCACCCACTTCGCGAGCTCCAACTCTGCCAGATACGCCTCAGCCTCAGGCACCTGCTCCAGGTAGCCGCCGAAGGAAGCTGACTGCAGTGCGGGGATGTAGTCACCGGCGCCAACAGACCAGCGCAGGTTCACGTCCCCATCCAGGAAG
>VXOZ01000037.1:9168-13967 GCA_009839775.1 Chloroflexota bacterium
GGGATTAGCAGCGCCCTGCGGTTGTGCCAGTGCCCAGCCACCCTGGTAGTTGGTTGCCACGCCATCCGGCGGCAGCGGCATGGGCGCGGACTTGAAGTTGATCGCCGATTCCCACGCCTTGCGATAGGTGGCGGCATACCAGTGGCCGCCGATCATCTGCGAGACGCCACCGGTGGTGAAGGCATCGTTGCGATCAGGCCGCTGCTGGCCCAGGAACTCATCGATGCGCACGTTGCCGCCGCAAAGGTCAACCATGTTGATCATGAACTTGAGCGCGGTCACGCCCATCTCATTGTCAAAGTTGACCATCTTGTTATCGGGCGAAAGGTATTCGCCGCCCTGCTGCCAGAAGTGGATGTACCACTGCAAGCCGACCGGTGGATTGCCTGGAGGGCCGGTGGAGTAGCCAAGACGCTCGATCACGCCGTCCTGCCCCGCTTTGTGGAGCAAAAGCGTCGCCGATTCAAGCTCGTCCCAGGTGGTGGGCGGAGCTTCCGGATCGAGGCCCGCTTCGATAAAGTGGTCCACGTTGAACATGTACGTGCGGGCATCGGTGTGCAGTCCCACACCGTAGATGTTGCCCTTCCACGTGCAGTCGTCCCGCAGCTTGGGCCAGATGTCGTCCCAGCTAAACGCGCCCGTCGCCTTGATGTGCTCGTTCAGGTTCAGGAGGAACCCGGGGGCGGAAAGCTGGCCCGCCAGATAGCGGTCCATGTAGAAGACATCCGGTGGGGCGCCGGCCGCCGCCGCGGTAATGAGCTTCTCTTTGCTGCCACTGCCGATGTGAGTCGGCGTGAGCGCCAGGTCGACGTTGGGGTTCGCCTCCTGGAACTCAAGTAGGAGATTGTTGCCAATGTGGCCTTCCAGCAAGAAGTCCTGGTACGTCCAGAACTTGACTTCGGAGGGGCCCATCATCTCTTCGGCTTTGGCCTCGCCCATGTCTTCATCGGCCGGAGCGTCATCCGCCGGGGCCATTGCGCCGCCCGTGGCGCAGGCGGCAAACAGGACCCCGCCGCCAAGCGCGCCCGCCGTGCCCATAAGCATTCTGCGTGTAAACTTGGTCTCCATCGGTCTCCTCCTCTATGTGAAACCGCACTACTAGTCCACGCATTGAACTGCCAATCAGGTAGCACACACCCTCTCGTGCCATACCTGCGTTGGCGCAGGTAGTATAGCACGGGCTCTTGCCCATTGCCAAGACGCTCTGCAGCGCACTACATCCTCTACAGCGGGTCGGCGAACGTGCGCGTATCCTTGTCCGGGCCGTCGTAGTCGTCCAGGTAATTCATCTCGCCGGTGAGCGGCCAGTGGTATGGTTCTGGGGGCCGCACGTGCCGGGTCCACTGCGTCATGAGCTCTAGGTCTGCCGCTTTCTGCTCCAGACGGCGGGCGATGCGGTTGGGGTCCCAGTCCATGTGCACCTGTGGGAGCAGTTGTTCTTGAATATGCCGGTACTGCGGATCGCCGGCCAGATCCGTGGTCTCGTGGGGGTCATCAGCTAGGTTGAAGATCTGCGTGGGTTCGCCCTGGTAATAATTCAACTTCCATGGTCCGCGCCGCACCATGCGCTGGAAGCGCCCGTGGGGAGCGTACTCCGCTAGGGCTAGGTCTTTCCAGGAAGCGTCTTCACCGCGCAGCGCCGGCAGCAGCGAGTCACCCCGCGCCTGGGGCAATGGCGGCGCTTCCAGCGCGTCGAGCATGGTAGCAACCACGTCCACTGTGCTGGTAGCCTGCCCAAAGCGCGTGCCCGCGGGGAGCTTGCCCGGCCAGGAGAGAATGGCCGGCACGCGCAGCGACCCCTCATAGAAGGTCTGCTTGAACCAGAGGCCGTGTTCGCCCACCTGGTCGCCGTGGTCGGAGGTGTAGACGACCAGCGTGTCGTCCGCGAGACCGTTGGTTTCCAGCGCGTCCAATATCTGCCCGATCATAGCGTCCATGCGGTCCACAAGCGCCCAGTAGGCCGTGCGCGAACGCATGATTTCGTCATCCGTGGCCTTATCCAGCCCGCAGCGCTCGCGCCACCATCCGATGTAGGGATGCGGGTCTGTGGGCGGCTCCGGGTAGGTCGGCGGCGGCACCTTGCCCCAGTAGCGGTCATAGTCAGCCTTGCGCGCCACGTACGGCTGGTGCGGCAGCAGGTAGCCCACCGTCAGGCAGAACGGCTCATCGAGCACACCGGCGCGCCGTTGCCAGCCGAAGCGATTGAGCGCGTCCACGGTCGCGGCGGTGGTGTCCTCGTCAATCACCTCGTAGCCGCTCTGTCCGGCGCCCGACCGCTCCAACGCCACGTGGTAGGGTCCCGCCGTGCCGCTTCCCAGCATGCCCAAGTCAATCCCCGTGCCACCGGGATAGTTAGGCGTCGCGTCGCCGCCCAGCCGCTCAGCAAAGCCGTGCATGTGGTCCGCGCCTACAAAGTGCATGCGCCCAATGAGCTTCGGACGGTAGCCTGCGGCGCCGAGGGCGTGGGCGAACGTGGGAATGGCATGATCGAGAATGTGCCGGTTGTCCCAGGTCTCGATGTCCGTGGGGTACTGCCCCGTCATGTACGACATGCGCGCGGGCACGCAGAGCGGCGCGGTGCAGTAGAGGTTGTCCAGCACGACGCCGCCTTCAGCAAGACGATCCAGGTGCGGTGTCTGCACCACCGGGTCGCCGTAGCAGCCCGTCACCATGGGATTGTGTTGATCGGAAATGATGAAGAGCAGATTGGGACGCTGGGCGGACGGTTCTGCTGACATGCGCACACTCCTTTTGCCAGATCGTGAATGTTCCTTTTCCACCGGAAACCACTACATAGCCTCGATCAGAAGAAGTGGGATCATCACCTCCCCCTGTGGAGATTTTTGCACAACTCCGACGTTCAGGCGAGAAAACTCCCTCTCCTTGGGGAGAGTGCCGGGATGAGGGGAAATCGGTGCCAATCCAGCCCAATTCCGGCGTTTTGGCAGAGTTACGCAAAGGTCTCGGTAGCACGTGAACGCGGCGTGCCCTGAGGGAAAGCAAGGCATGCGTTCACGCTTCAGGCAATAAGACTCGATAGGGAGCCGGAACGCCAAGAGCGCGAGGAAAGACGCCGGTGAGCCACGCGCAGTTGAGAGGAGGCTGCGGCTTCTTTGAACCCGTGCGGCTTCTTTGAACCCGTGCGGCTCTCTGACCCGTGCGGCTCTCTGACCCGTGCGGCTCTTTACTCGCGCGGCTTCTATACCAATGGGACAGCTATGCTATGCCTCATTCTCCTTGAGGTACTCGATCGCGCCGCGCACCACGCCGAAGCGGCCTTCGCCCACTTTGGCGAGGCGGACGTCGCCCTGGCGGTCAATGAGGTAGAGGGTCGGCCAGGCGCGGTTGCCGAACGACCGCCAAATTTTGAAGTCGTTGTCGATGGCGACGGGATACGGCAGACCGAGCCGCTCCACGGCCTTGCGCACGTTGTCGACGACCTTTTCGTGGCTGAACTCAGGCGTATGAATGCTGATGAGCGTGAAGCGATCGTCCGCGTAGGTATTATGTATATCCACCAGACCGGGGATGTCGTTTAGGCA
This sequence comes from Chloroflexota bacterium, assembly GCA_009839775.1. Taxonomy (GTDB): domain Bacteria; phylum Chloroflexota; class UBA11872; order VXOZ01; family VXOZ01; genus VXOZ01. Next base: position 12,711 of record VXOZ01000037.1, read on the forward strand.
ATTAATTCAGCCGTAGGTCCAGAAGGCCAACCCCACGGCGGACTTTCCACGAAAACCTGCGAGCGTGAGCGGCTCCGAGTTGATCCACGTGGTGTCAATGAGTTCCGGCGCTTTGCCGAGCACGGGAAGTTCATTGACGTCTACAGTTGCGACGCCCGTGCTCTGCCGTCCCACCAACGACTGGCCGCATGCGCTCAGGCCGACGGCCGCGGCGCCACAGGCCAGCCCGGTCAACACATTTCGTCTTCTCATCGTTTCGTTCCTCCTGAACTATGCGTGACACTCCATCCTAAAAGTGCTTCGCTCCAAAAGACCTGTCCTTCGACAGGCTCAGGGCGAACGGATTGGGTGTTCACGCACCAATCATTTCATTCAGTGTCTCTTTCATCCAAAGCTGCCAATCGGTGCCGCAATATGGGTGTGCACCGATCAGCGTGATTTCAGATTACAGGGATAGAAAATCAACAGAAAGTTCGCAAGGCTACAATTCGCCCAACGGCAGCTAATTCCCGGGCAAAAGGCAATCCTATGGACCCGCTAAGTGGGCAGCGCGAGGCTAGCCCACTACTACGTTGATCAGACGACCCGGCACGTACTTGACCAGCTTCACTTCCTTGCCGTCCAAGAACTGCTGCACGCGCTCGCTTTCCAGCGCCAGCGCGCGGGCGCCATCCTCATCCAGCGAGACACTGGCCTCGACGGTGTCGCGCACCTTGCCGTTCACCTGAACGACCAGCGTGAACGTCTCTTCTTGGATCAGTTCCTCGTCGAATTCCGGCCATTCTTGCTGGTGGACCGAGTATTCATTGCCCCAGCGTTCCCAGATTTCCTCAGCCATGTGGGGCGCGACCGGCGCCAGCACCAGCAGGAACTGCTCCATGGCGCGCTTCCAGGTCTCCGTAGCCGCCAATTCCGGCGTGTAGACCTTGTAGAGCCAGTTCGTGAACTCCATGAAGTAGGCGACCATGGTGTTGAACTTCATGGCGTCGATGTCTTCACCGGCGCGCTTGATCACGCGGTTGATCCAACGGGAGAGTTCAGCCTCGGCCTTGTCTACCGGCTCCGGCTCGCTGCCCTGCTCCACCCGGCCCAGCAGCATGTTCCACACGCGCACCAGCCAGCGGCGCGCGCCGGGAATACCCTCGGTGTTCCAACTGATGTTCTGGTCGAACGGGCCCATGAAGAGTTCATACACACGCAAGGCATCAACGCCATACATTTCTACCATTTCGTCCGGGCCGATAACGTTGCCGCGAC
>VXOZ01000071.1 GCA_009839775.1 Chloroflexota bacterium
CACCCAGGACGTCGTAGCGCATCTGGTCGACCATGATGTGCAGGATGTTCGGTCGGTTGTTGGTTGTCATATGTCATTCCTTAGTGCATGGCCTGTTCGTGCGGGCACGAGATTTCCTTAATTGCCTCTTGAAGTCGGCATCATGTTTTCTGGCCCCTCACCATCTGAATGTCCCACCAAGAGTCGCAATTTGGGGAATCGTGGCGGCAGGCATCCGCAGATTACAAACCTGCGCTACCGGACCCCGAGAGGCAGGCACACGTAGGTTGCGAACCTGCGCTACCGGGCTCAAGGGCGCGCCGGCTGTCTCGCATAGTACTGCACTAAATTTAGAGAATCCTACCGAAACTGCGGCACGTCGAGCCACACGCCGCCCTGCATAGCGGCGTCGTGGGCCACAATGCCGGGTGCGGTGAATTCCACTCCGCGCACGGCGTCGATGGGCGCTTTCGTGTTGGCATCAATTGCCGCGATGAAGTCCTGGACCATGAAGTACTCGGACGTGCCGTGACCGCCTTGCCGGGCCTCCGGCGGTGCGTTTCGGTCCACGGTCGGACACTCGATCTCCTCTGCTCCCGTCTGTTTGGACATGGAGTCTACATTGAAGTAGCGTCCGGTTGAGGCTCCGGCCTCGGTGTGCCGCCCGTTCTCGATGAAGCCCTTGGTGCCGTACAGCGTGTAGTAGACCGAATGCGGATGCCGGTGCGCCACCTGGCTGCGCAGAATCTTGACCACGTTGCCTTTCTCGGTTTGGAACAGCCCCACTTCCATGTCCAGGTGTCCCAAGTCTTTTTCTTCAGGATGCATGTTCCTACCGGCGGACGCGCCGGTGGCCTTCACGATGCGGTCATCCATGAGCGTGAGCACCGGGCCGAGCGTGTGGGCGCAGTACCAGATTGGCGCGCGCGGCAGCCGCCACTTGGGCGTGCCGGTTTCCGGGTCACGCAGCAGGTCGGCGATTTCATGGACGTATTCCGCTTCCGCATAGAAGAGATTGCCTAGGGTGCCCTGCGCGACGAGTCTTCGCCACTCGAGTATGTAGTGAAAGTAGCAGTAGTTCTCCGCCATCATGTAGACGTTGCCGGTGCGTTCTTGTGCGGCAATGACCGCCGCGCATTCGTCCAGGGTATAGGCTACGGTCTGCTCGCAAAGCACGTGCTTGCCGCTTTCCATCGCGGCAATCGCTTGCGGCGCGTGAAACTCGATGGGTGTAGCAATCACAATGACATCGAGCGCGGCGTTCACGAAGTCATCGAAAGCGGTGAACAGCCTTTCATCCGGCAGGTTGAAGTCAGCCGCCATCGACGTGAGGGTGTCTTCCTTAAGGTCACAAAGCGCTGCCACTTCGACGCGGGGATGCGTAGCCAAGGCACGCACAAGACCGCCGCCGCGGCGCAAACCGACAAAGCCGACTTTGAGCTTATCCATTCGCTTCCCTTTGCTTGGGTTTCCTCTTGTGTTCCTAGAATGACTCTACAAGTCTCGCGCAGGTACCAAGTGTTTGCAATGAGTTCCCTTCATCCTCACCCACACCTTGTGGAAAGGAGAGTTGGCGTACGCCTCTGCGCAAGGCCAACGGCGGCCTAATTGAGCTGTGTCAGGAGAAGAATGGGAAGAGTGGCGTCGCACTTGTTTGACGCCCCCCTATCTCCTGCGGGCGCAGAGCCTGTCCCGTATTCGATACGGGGTTGCAAGTCGACGCTACGGTGCATTGGTTGGCGTGCAGGTGGAATTTGAAAGACTGCTCTGCTTCGCGACACTGTTGTTGGGGACTATTGTAAACGCTTCCCTAGCTCTCTCACAAAAGTGCGGGGGACTAGCCCCCGCGCTACCCTGACGCCAGGCCGTGCAGTTGGGGACTATGGTCAACGCTCTCCTAGCTCACTCACAAAGGAGCGGGGGACAAGCCCCCGCGCTACTCTGATGCCAGACTCCGCAAACGCCCAATGCAATCCAAACCGTTCGCTAGTCTTGCGGCTCGTGGCAGGATGGCCCTATTAGTAGCTATCTCATAAACACATCGCTCTGTTAGACTTGCCCTTCGACAGGCTCAGGGCGAACGGAAAGGGCAAGAATCCGTTCGTGCTGAGTGGGCTTCGCAAAGCCCTTGTCGAAGCACGAGTTGGTATGTCAATCCGATCCTATGAGAAGGCCTCTAGTAATTCGCTAGCGGAACTGCGGCACGTCGAGCCAGACACCGCCTTGCATGGCAGCCTCGTGGGCGATGATGCCAGGGGCTGTGAACTCCACGGCGCGCACGGCGTCGATGGGGGCCTTTGTGTTGTTGTCGATTGCGTTAATGAAGTCCTGCACCAGGAAGTACTCAGACGTACCATGGCCGCCAAGAAGAGCCTCCGGCGGTGCGTTGGGGTCCACCAACGGGCAGTCGATCTCTTGCGCCCCGGTCTGTTTGGCCATCGTATCCACGTTAAAGTACCGTCCGGTCGAATAGCGTCCGGTTGCAGGGCGGTTTGCAACGTAACGACCGTTCTCGATAAACCCCTTGGTGCCATAGAGCGAGGAAAAGGCCAACTGCGGATGCCGGAGCGCTACCTGGCTACGCTGAATCTTGATGACACTGCCCTTCTCGGTATGAAAGAGCCCAACTTCCATGTCCAAGTGGCCTAAGTCCTCTTCTTCCGGGAAGATATTCCTGCCGGCGGACGCGCCGGTGGCCTTTACGATGCGGTCGTCCATGAGCGTGAGTAACGGCCCCAGCGGGTGCGCGCAATACCAAATCGGCGGGCGCGACAGCCGCCACTTGGGCGTGCCGGTGTCCGGGTCGCGCAGTAAGTGTGCGATCTCGTGAATATAATCCGCTTCCGCATAGAAGAGCGTGCCGAGGTCTCCGCGCGCGATGAGTTTGCGCCACTCGCGGATGTAATGAAAATAGCAGTGATTTTCCACCATCATGTAGACGTTGCCGGTACGCTCTTGGGCGGAAATGACCGCTTCACACTCGTCCAGAGTGTACGCTACGGTCTGTTCGCAGAGGACGTGCTTGCCGCTCTCCATGGCGGCGATGGACTGCGCTGCGTGAAACTCGATGGGCGTGGCGATCACCACGATATCCAGCGCGGCGTTGACGAACTCGTCGAATGCCGTGAAGAGGGCAGTATCAGGAAGGTTGAAGTCTCCGGCCATAGCGGCGAGAAGCTCTTCCTTTAGATCACAAAGAGCTGCAACTTCAACGTGTGGATGCGCGGCCATGGCGCGCAAGAGTGCGCCGCCGCGGTGGAGACCGACAAAGCCGACTTGGAGTTGCTCCATAGGCTTACCTCTCGGTTTTTCTACTGAGGGTATCCCTGCGGTGCCATTGCAGCACCCTTAGAAGGGCCCTAAGTCTCACAGAACTTCCCCTCACCCTAGCCCTCTCCCTCTGGAGAGGGGACTGTCGTTTTCGCCAATGGGTGCGTGCTGGCGGATACTCGCGCATCCTGTCAACACAAATCGGAGAGGGGCGTCACACACAAGTGACGCCCCTCTCATTTCTTGTCTTGCAGTGTGCAAATCGCTAAGCCGAAGGATTGCCGTTTGATCTGCCGTTCGCCTTGGCGTCGCGCAGTGCCATCACAATACGCTCCGGCGTCAGCGGCATGTTGTGCAGTGGAATGCCGAGGGCATCGCTGATAGCGCTCGTGATGGCGGCGCCCGGCGGGACGATGCTGGGCTCGCCCACGATGCGCGTGCCTTTCCAGCCGTAGGGATTGTGCTTCTCTACGATAACGGCGTCCACATCCGGCACGTCCGCCGCAGTCGGCAGGCGATAGTCGAGGAGGCCGGGATTGCGGACGCGGCCGTCCTCGTCGTAGACGATCTCCTCCAGCAAGGCGTACCCAACACCCTGGATGGTGCCGCCCTGGATTTGGCCCTTCACGGAAAGCGGGTTGATGGCAAAACCGGCGTCCTGTACGCCAACGAGGTTCAAGATCGTGACGAGACCGGTCTCGGTATCAACCTCAACATCGGCGATAGTACCGGCAAAGCCCGGATTGCCGCGAGCCGGTTTGCCGTGGCCGGTGCCGATGATCGGGCCGTTCGCCGAACCGACAGCCTCATCAGAGATGCGGCGGTAGGTGACATAACGATCCGGATCGCTCTCGGCCCACATCTTGCCTTCATCGAACTCAATATCATCGGGATCCGCGCCGAGGCGCTGCGCGGCAACCGACTTCATCTGGCGGAGCACGTCTTGTGCAGCGGCAGCGGCCGAAAGGCTCATCGTATATGTAACCTGGCTGCCACCCGCTACGGGGCCAAAGGGCGCTTCATTTGTATCGCCCTGGTGCACGCTCACGTATTCCAGCGGCACGCGCAATTCTTCAGCGGCGACCTGTGCTATAGACGTGGTATTGCCGGTAAGGTTGATGGTGCCGACGAGGACGCTGAAAGAGCCGTCGGCCTCGAGTTTGATCGTAGCGGCTGAACCGCCCGCGCCGCCGGACCAGCAGCCTATAGCCGCACCCCGGCCGCGGGGATTGCCGTTGCTTCCCTGTGCCAGGGGCGTGCCCCAGACCGGATGGTCTTTCATGGCTTCCAGCACCTCTACCGCGCCAACGTTCGGTAGAGGCTGACCGTTCGGCCAACGGTCGCCTTCGCCGATCGCGTTCTTTAGCCGAAAATCGAGTGGGTCCATGCCAATCTCTTGCGCAACCCAGTTCATCACGTTCTCAATCGCGTGCGCGGAGTTCGGCGCGCCCGGTGCGCGATACGCACCAACGCTTACCTTATTGGTAAGAACCTCGAAGCCTTCCAGTTCCATATTGGGGAAGACATAGCAGCTTCCCAAGAGCATAGTTGCCGTGGACATGGGGGAGCCGGGGTAGGCGCCGGTATCCATGACAACGCGGCCTTGCAGGGCCGTTATGGTACCGTCCTGCTTCGCGCCGATCTTCACGTCGATGACCGAACCCGGAGCCGGGTTGGCGGCGACGAGCTCTTCGCTTCTACTCCACACGACCTTTACGGGCTTCCGCGCTTTCTTGGAGAGTATCGCCGGAATTGGGGCGAGCAGCGTCATTTTGCCGCCAAAGCCGCCGCCGATGGCCGTGCCTTGCACGATGACTTTGTGGGCCGGCAGCTTGAGCAAGCGCGCCACGGTATCGCGCACGTAGAATTGGCCCTGGGACGTGACCCACATCCTCATGTCGCCGGCGGGCGTGAAATGGGCCAGCGCCGCATGGGGCTCAAGGTACGTTTGGTGGACCATGGCTGCGGTAAAGCGGCCTTCCTTTATGACGTCCGCTTCCGCAAACCCTTCCTCGATATCGCCGCGCCCGAACTGCACCTGCGATGAGACATTGCCGGACTCTTCCAAGTCTTCGGCAGAAGACGCGACAGAGGAGTGGAATGACATTTCAGTCCGGTCGATTTCGCCGCCGTCGCCGTGGCGAATTACCGGCGAGTCCGGTTCCATGGCCCGCAGTGGGTCCAGCACATGGGGCAGAGGTTCGTAGTCGACCTCAATGAGTTCCAGGGCCGCTTCCGCGTCTTCCATAGTGACGGCGGCCACGGCAGCCACCGCTTCGCCGAGGTAGAGCGCAGCTTCGCCGGCAAAGACGTTGTGCGGGCGAGAGGTCGGTTCCACCACGTCGTCGTCAAAATCGGCAGCCGTCGCTACGGTAACGACACCGGGTGCCTCAAGCGCCTTGGCGTAATCAATACTCCTGATGCGGGCGTGGGCGTGCGGGCTCCGCAGAATTGCGCCCCACAACATACCGGGCAGAGAGAAGTCCGCGCCAAACTTGGTGGCGCCTGTAACGTTCTCAATGCCATCAAGTCGGCTCACCGGCTTGCTGGCAACACGCAGTGCGGTCTTCTCTTGTGGGCGTTCGACCACCTTTGCCATGTTCTCTCCTCCTCGCGATTGCTTCGTCTACAGGGTAGGCAAGGCGCTTGGCCGCAGCGGGCCCAACACTATTCGCCTTCGGGTTCCGGAACGAGCTCCAGTGGCTCGGGCGACACTTCAATGCGTTCAACTTTGCCGTCGATGACCGAGTGTAGGGCAGTCACGATGGTCTCATAGCCGGTGCAACGGCAGAGATTGCCGGCAATGCCCATGCGCAACTCATCATCCGTAGGGTTGGGGTTATCGCGCAAGTAGGCGGTGGCCATGACCACGAAGCCGGGCGTGCAGATGCCGCATTGGGTCGCCCCGGCAGTAACGAAGGCGGACTGCACCTCGTTCAGCTTGTCATCGGTCACCATCCCCTCGACGGTGGTTACCGCCGCGCCCTCGGCTTCCACAGCCAGGGTCAAGCAAGAGTGGTGCGGATCGCCGTCAATCAAGACGGTGCAGGCGCCGCAGTCGCCGGTGCCGCACCCTTCTTTCGCGCCGGTAAGGCCCAAGTCCTCGCGCAGGAAGTCGAGCAGCCGCACCTGCGGCTCGACAATGCGCTTCACCGGTATGCCGTTTACCGTTAGTTGCAACGGATAGTCCATCGCTCTTGCTGCCTCCAGAGATGTTTCTATGCTGTTAGGTATATTTTCAAACTGCTGCTCTGGCGCGCTCGATAGCGGTAGCGAGCGCACGCCTTGTGTACACGTCCACCATCATGCGCCGATACGCTGCCGAAGCACGCACGTCAGAAATCGGCTGGGAGTCATTTGCAGCGGCTTCACCGGCATGCGCCAGCAACTGCTCTGAGACTGGTAGGCCACGCAACACTTCCTCCGCCGTGGTGGCATGAGGCCACGTGGGTGCAACTGCGGAAAGCACCACGCTCGCGTCCTTAATGGTAGCCAGGTCGTCCTCGAGCGTGACTTGGACCGCAATCCCGACCACGGCGATATCCATCTCACGCCGCGGCACGTGGCGCACGTAGCGCGTGCCGGTATGGGCCGGCGCAGCCGGCACATTGAAAGACTGAATCAATTCACCGGGTTCGAGAGCAAGCTGGCCGGGCCCCGTCATAAGGTCGCCTACGGGAACGTCGCGCGTGCCCTTGGCGCCGACGAGGCAGGCCGTCGCGTTGGCGGCGACCAGCGGCGGCGCGGCATCGGCGCTCGGGGCTGCATTGCCCACGTTGCCGCCCAGCGTACCGCGATTGCGGATCTGAATAGACCCGAGCAATTCCGCCCCTTCACTAATGAAGAAGGCGTGACTCTGGACAAGCGCACTGTGGTGCACTTCATTGCCGGTGGTCATCGCGCCGATAGTCAGCGAACCGTCGGCGTTTTGGCTGATACCCTTGAGTTCTGCCAGGTTGCGTAAACTGACGATGAGGGGGACCCTGCGGTCGCGCTCTCTCATCTGCACGATCAGGTCTGTGCCGCCTGCCAAGACCCGCGCCTCGTCGCCGCGGTCGGCCAGCAAAGCACAGGCTTCGAAGACTTGGGTTGGCGCAGCGTAGTCAAAACGTCTCACGCGTCGTGTTTCCTCCACATTCGTTGGCTTGCCAGGGGGACTAAATGAATTGCGGTATCCGGGATCGGCTCATTTACGTAGATACCATATCACAGAGTGTGGATAGCGTAAATGCAAAACGAGCACTGTCACTGTTAACGGGATGTTAGGCTTGCTTAGATTCTCTTGTCCAAGTAGAGGTGGTCCGGATAGCAGAAATAAGTGGCGCAATGAAACTTCACGGTGTTCATTTAAAAGGGCAGCCGCGTCGCGCTGGACAATGGGGGTGAAAGTCTGGTAGCGTGAAGAGTTGGGTGAGACTCTCGATCAATTGTGGCGACCGGAAAACTCGGAGGTTTCTGAGCGCCACGCCTATGCGCTTTCGAGGAGGTTAGAGCATGGCAAGTACGTACATCTCCGGCTCGGATTCAGACGCAGCACCTACGCCGGAGGCAGTGATCGCTTTCGCACAAGAGCATGACTGCCAGATGGTCGATCTCCGGTTCACCGACCTGCCGGGCACGTGGCAGCACTTCTCGATACCCATGAACCAGCTTGGGCCGGATGTCTTCAGCGAAGGTCTGGGCTTTGACGGCTCATCCATTAGGGGTTTCCAACACATCAACGAGAGCGACATGCTCGTCATCCCCGACCCCTCCAGCGCATTCATCGATCCCAATCTCAAGGTAACGACCCTCGTTTTGATCTGCAACGTGGTTATGCCTGGCACGTTTGCGCCATATAACAAAGACCCACGTCACGTTGCACAGAAGGCTGAGCAGTATCTGATTGATACGGGCATCGCCGACACAATCTACATCGGGCCGGAAGTGGAGTTCTTCATCTTCAACGACGTGCGCTTCGACCAGAATGTGAATAGCGGCTACTACTTCATCGATTCGGACGAGGGCGTTTGGAACACTGGTGACTTGACCAACGAGGAGCCGAATCTTGGTTTTCGTCCGCGACTAAAGGGCGGCTACTATCCGGTACCGCCGGTAGACCAGCTCCAAGACCTGCGCTCAAACATTACGCTCAAGTTGCAGTCGGTGGGCATCGATGTTGAAGTGCAGCACCACGAGGTCGGCACGGCGGGCCAGGCCGAGATCGACATGCGCTTCGACACGCTGACCCTCATGGCCGACCATGTCATGAGATACAAGTACGTGGTGCGCCAGACCTGTGTGGAGAACGGCCTGACGGCGACGTTCATGCCAAAGCCGCTGTTCCAGGACAACGGATCCGGTATGCACACCCACCAGAGCCTTTGGAAAGACGGCACGAATCTCTTCTACGACGCCGATGGGTATGCCATGCTCAGCGACCAGGCGCGCTGGTACATCGGCGGTCTGCTTAAGCACGCGGCGGCTGTGCTGGCATTTGCGGCGCCTACGACGAACTCATACCGGCGCTTGGTGCCCGGCTATGAAGCACCGGTGTATCTGGCGTACAGCGAGCGGAACAGAAGTGCAATGATACGTATTCCTACGTATTCCGAGAGTCCGGCCGCGCGCCGCCTGGAGTTCCGGCCGCCGGATCCTTCGTGCAACCCGTACTATGCGTTCGCGGCCTGCCTGATGGCGGGCTTGGACGGCATCCAGAACAAGATCGAGCCGCCGGAACCGCGTGACGTCGACCTGTATGAGCTTTCGCCTGAAGAGATCGCGGAAGTACAGGCCGTGCCGGGTTCACTGCAAGAAGCGTTGAATGCGCTTGAAGCCGATTATGAGTTTCTGCTGAAGGGCGATGTCTTCACGCAGGACCTCATCGACAGTTGGCTGGAATATAAGCGCACTGAGGAGGACGATCAGATCCGGCTGCGGCCGCACCCGTACGAGTTCTTCCTCTACTACGACGTGTAGGCGGTTCTCCGCGCTTGCAGCGTAAGAGTCCTGTTCATTGATAGATAGACAGTGTTACTGTAGGCGGACTTCGGTTCGCCTACAGTCGCGTCAGAGCACCTTCGTACCATGGGCGGGTTTACATTTTAATGCCTGGAATGTGTACCGAGCACTGAACGGGGAGTGGGTCACGGTTCATGTGTAGTGCGCCGCTCTCGTTGATGGCAGCGGAGCAGCGTGGGTGCCCGGTTTAGGGTACTCTGGAAGCCTGTGAGAGGCTTGTTCTCCAAGCCAACCTGGGAATGCGCATGCCAACGTATGAGTATCAGTGCCGCGACTGTAGCAAGCCGTCGACGCATTTCTTCCGTAGCTTCTCCCAAGTGCAGGAACCAACGTGTCCGCATTGCTCCTCCACAGACTTGGAACGCTTGGTTTCACGTGTGGCTGTGCATCGTGCGAGTGTGTCGCTCGAAGACCCTACATTTATGGATAGCTTTGATGAGAGCGATCCGCGCGCCCTCGGTCGGCTGGCGCGTACAATGGGGGAGGAGTCCGGCGAGGAACTGCCCGGGGAGTATGAGGACATGGTGCGGGACTTGGAGTCGGGCAAGGTCCCTGACGACGACTTTGCCGCCTCTAGCGAAACCGATGATTTGCCACTGTGACGGAGCACAATGACCCCTGCTAAAGCAACTGCCAAGCCGGATGACATGCCGTACCGGCTGATTGCCTTGGACGTTGACGGCACGCTCCTCGACGGGCAGGGCGGCGTCACCCCCGGCACAAAGGCGACGCTCCAGAGTCTGGCCGGGCGGGGTGTCCACGCGGCGCTGGCGACCGGCAGGCGCTACATCATTGCGAATTTTTTGCCCGGGTTGCTTGAAATACCGCTCTACTTGATACTCAGCAACGGCGCGGTGATCCGCGACCACACTGGCGCTATCACGTACGAGAGTTATCTACCGAGTGAGTGGGCGTGGCGCGCGGTGGAGGAGGCACGCCGACTGGGTCTGCATTCGACTATCTACGAGAATGCGGCTGTCGGCGATCGCATGCTTTTTGACGGCGATTGGCGCGCCCACAGAGGACCGCAAGCCGCTCTCAAGCGTCGTCCGGAACTTGCATCGCTCTACGTTGACCTCAAAACCGTTACCGACCTGCCTGACCCCATTGAAATCGTGCACTGGGGCACGGACGAAGAGATGCAGAACTTGGCCGAGGCATTGCGGGCTACCGGGTTCGCTTATACGCTGGTCTTCTGGCGCGGCCGTGAGTCCAGTTCCTTTGTCCGCGACGGGCAGAGCGCGCTCGAAATCTTAGGCCCCAATACATCGAAGGCAACGGCGCTCACGTGGCTCTGTAAGCATCTCGGCATTGAACCGCCACAGGTAGTAGCGTTCGGCGACGACGTAAATGACATCGAGATGCTGCAATTTGCGGGACTGGGCGTAGCCGTGGGAAGCGCGACGCAAGCCGCCCGCGACGCTGCCGATGCATACACGCACAACGACGACCATGAGGCCGTGGCGCGTACACTCAAACGACTCTTCTCAATCGATTAGCGAGCCAGTATTGGGCAGCGCTGGGTAGTGGAAGTTAGTTAGCATCGGTCAGAAGTGTTGGCGTAGGAGCTTTCCTGGGCATTGGAGCTTGAACGACTGGCTAGGCTACCTTGAATGGTTGTAATATCGCTTGGTTAGAGCGTCCGATGCCGGCCAATCTCTTGGACAGGCGCAATACATACCATGCCAAAGGAGTGCGAGACCGTGGAACCGATTCGTGTCGTGCAAATGGGACTGGGAGCAGTGGGGTGTGGCATAGCCCAAACCGCCATGGGGCGTTCCCAGTTGCAGATGGTGGGCGCGATCGACGTGGACCCCGCTAAAGTTGGGCGAGATCTGGGAGAACTCCTTGGCGTGGAGGAGGCGCTGGGTATTCCTATTAGTGCTTCGCTTGGCGACGTGCTGGCTTCTCAGCCGGTTGACGTAGTGCTGCAGGCGACAGGCTCGCACATTCCAGACGTGGTGCATCAATTAAAAGAGATTGCGGAGGCTGGTTGCGACGTAGTCAGTACGTGTGAAGAACTGGCGTATCCCTGGTTGCGCCATCCTGAACTTGCACACGAGATCGATGCCAAGGCGCGCGAGTGCGGAGTCACCATCCTGGGTACCGGCGTGAATCCCGGCTTCGTGATGGATACGCTTGTGCTCGTAGCCACGGCCGTATGCAGCGGCATCCGACGCATTGAATCTCGAAGGATCGTGGCCGCGCGGGAGCGGCGCCTCGCATTGCAGCAAAAGATCGGATCGGGTATGGAGCAGGCGGAGTTTCGCCAACTGGCGGCGCGGGACGAGATTGGACACGTAGGGTTGCGGGAGTCGTTCTATTTGATTGCCGCCGGCTTGGGTTGGGAGATTCCCGCTGCCCAGGAGACTATTGAGCCGGTATTCGCCGAGGAACGCATACCAACCGAGGATTTCGACATCGTTGCGGGGCAAGTGGCCGGTATTCACCAAACTGTCCACGGCGCCAGTGAAGGGCGCGAGCTTATGCTGGACCTCACCATGAGCATGGCCGCCGCGGCAAGCCAAGACAGTATTAAGATAGAAGCCAACCCGCCGATGCATGTGGAAGTGGTGGGTGGCACCCACGGCGATCAGGCGACGTGGTCCATGGTCGCCAACATGGTCCCGCGCGTGGCGGCTGCTCCCGCCGGGCTGCTGACGATGCTTGACGTGGGCTTGCCGCGCGCAATTGGATAGGTTGTTACGATGGCACGTCCGCTGCGCCGACTCTCGCCTAGCAGCATCCGCACCTATGAGCGGTGTCCGCAAATGTACCACTTGCGGTACAACGAGCGGATCCGCGTGCCGAGCACGGCGGCGCAACTTCTCGGTAGTGCGGTGCATACGGTCATCGAGATGTTCTATAAGGAGAAACGAGACGGTAAGGCCCTTGATGTGGAAGCCGCGTTCGATGTTCTCGACGACGCGCTGGACGCCACCCTGCACGAATTGGACGAGGAAGGGCGCGCGGAGATAGAGGAACTGCGCGAGTTGGGCTACGACTTGGTCGAATACTACCTGGATGAAGTGGCCCCGCACGTGCGCCCGCATCTGATCGAAGAGCGGTTTTCCTTTAATGTGCCCGGCGTGGACGTGCCGATGGTTGGCTACGTTGACTTGGTTGACCAGGACGGCACGGTGATCGACCACAAGACCGCGGCTTCACCCTTTCCCGCAGATTACCTGGCGCACGATATCCAATTGCTCACCTACAGCCTCGGCTACAATGCCCTCCGTTTGGGCGCGCGCCAGCGGCCCGGACAACTGCCCCTCGCCAGTATGCTGCCTCCGGTTCGCCTCGACGTGATAGTCAAAGGCGAGGAGATTACGTACCAGCGGCTCGAATTCAGGTATGAGCAGGAACACCTCGAGCAGTACGTGGAGCGGGTGAATGCTGTAGCCGCAGGTATTCGCACTGCGGACTTTCGCCCGTTCTGGCAAATCCGGGAGCCCGATCCGGACGTTTGCCATTACTGCGATTTCAATAGCGTCTGTACGTACCGGCTGCCTGCTTCCCCCGACGAACCCCTTGAGGGTGGAGAGTCAGAATCGGCAACCCCGTAGGCGCATGGACGGAATG
>VXOZ01000462.1 GCA_009839775.1 Chloroflexota bacterium
TGAAAACACTGCACACCTCACTCGCGGTCGCGCGCACGAGAGTAAAGCCGTCAGCGGTAAGGTCGTCGAGAGCCATTGCGCACGTGGTCTCTCCTTCCGGGAGAAACGTGACGTAGAGTCTTGTCTGCGGGGTTATGACCACCTCTTCGAACGGGTCTGCCGACTGCAAGCGCTCCAGGTCCGCGACTGTGCGAAGCAGAACGGGGATGTCGTACCCGAATTCCTCCCGAAGACACCGCTCGATAGTGCCGCGCAGCGCGGACGCGTCCGATTCTGCAGCCGCAAAGCGGACGTTGCCGCTCGCAAGCACAGTCTTCACGTCCGTGAATCCCTGAGCCGTGAAGGCGGCGCGCAGGTCTGCCATCTTTATGGACCGGTGTCCGCCCACGTTGATGCCGCGGAGAAAGGCGGCGTAAGAGGTGCTCTTCTCGCTAGGGTCTGCGGCTGCTGTCATGTGTCCCTCTGTGTTGCATGTCTTCTTGATGGATAGTTCCTTGTCGCTCAGCACTCTTGTATTGAATAGTAACCGGACTGACATGATACGCTGACATCACTGCGCTACGGCACAGGTTACAAACCTGTGCTACCGGATGCATGGCAGCGACGCCTGTGCCTTCGTCACGTGCCGGCACTCCGCCGGCAAAGAGGTAGCGCGGGGGCTTGTCCCCCGCCTCTCTGCCCCGTGCTGCCCATGCCCGCGCGGCAAACAAACGTGTTGGTCTGCTATACATGGTGTAACGAGGAAACTACGCCGCGGCCCAGAGACGCCCTCGCTAGGCGTTAGGGTTGGGTCGGTAGTTGCCGAAGCTCCACTCATAGCCTTCCGGATCGAGGGCGCGGTACCGACGGGTTCCCCACTCCGTGTCTTCAGGCGGGAAGACGATGTGCGCTCCGGCGGCCAGGGCACGCTGATAATGGGCGTCCACGTCTGCAACGTACACGTAGATACCGTGCTCCGCCGGGACGTTCCGGTGGCTTTCCGCGGGTTGGTCAACGGTAGCGGTGCCGAGCATGATGGCGCCGTTGCCAAAGCTCATCTCCGCATGCATGACGTTGCCTTCCTCATCGCGAAAGTCAACGGTCTTTGCAAAGCCAAAGGTTTCCGCCAGCCAGTCAAGAGCTGCGGATGCGTCACGATAGCTCAAGTAGGGGAAGAGCGTAGGTGGAGAATCATTGGTTTCCTTATTCATTGCACTCTGTTCAGACCGCTTCCTAGTCCTTGCCATACTTTTCAAAGTGCAAGGTGTAACCGTTCGGTGTTCGGACTTGCATCTCCCAGGAATCCCACTCTTCCCAGTAGCAACGGGGCTCAGTGTATTCGATGTCTCGTTCCTTGCAGACCGCGATGACCTTGCTGAAACTGTCCGTTTCCATCTGCCAGACGAAACTGGCTTCGGCTTTAGTAGGCTCGAAGTCTTCCTTTTCCTGAATTCCAAAGTCGAAGTGACCGCAGTCCATACCGACAAAACCGGGAAACTCGTCGCCCTGGTATGAGATTTTGAAGCCCAGACTCTTGTAGAAGTCCACCTCAGACTCCAAGTCCCTCACGTAGATGATGGGGACGAGCCGAAGAAACTTGGGTACGTTACTCATCGTGCTTCCTCATGCCACTGGTGCTCGTTTCGGCCACAGCGAGAGAGCAATGCGGCTAGGGTCATCGCTTGGAGAAAATTGGCGGAGAGGGTGGGATTCGAACCCACGACGCCCTTTTGGGGGCGTAATCGTTTTCGAGACGATCTCCTTCAACCACTCGGACACCTCTCCCAGGGTGGCTAATTAATACGATAACGAAACCATGCACGCGGTACAACCCGCCTACTGAGTGTCGCTCCTTTTCGCCCGAGGCTGTGAAAAGGCGGTCTGCACAGGGCAACGCCACTTGCGCATTGAGTTCAAGTCTGCACGCGTGGGTACGTGCGCGGGTTTGAAGTCCTGAGATCAAGTGGAGAGAGCGCCTAGCGGCCTGGAGGCGCTTGCTTGGGCGCTTCGCGGTTTGGCGGACGCCATTGACCGGCCTCGGCCTCACGGACCAGAGTGTTGATCGGATCGCTGGGTTCTTCCTGCGAAGGGTGCCAGCGCGAGAGCACCCCGTCGCTCATGGTGAAGGTTTCGTCAGCGATGTCGCGTACCGAAAGGTCGTGGGTTGCCATGACGACGGTGACACCCTCCCGCCGCACGATGCGCGAGAAGAGGAGCATCATCTGGAGGCCGGTCACGCTGTCCAGGTCGCCGGTTGGCTCGTCAGCGAGGAGCAACGCCGGTTCGTTGGCGAGGGCGCGGGCGATGGCCACACGTCCTTGCTCGCCGCCGGAAAGTTCGAACGGACGGTGACTGGCGCGCTTGCTCAAGCCTACGAGGTCGAGCAGTTCCAGCGCGCGTTCATGGCGCTTCCGTCCGCCCATGCCCGCAATGCGCATCGGCAATTCGACGTTTTCGTACGCAGAGAGTACCGGCAAGAGGGCAAATGCCTGGAAGATAAAGCCAATCTTGTGCCGTCGCAACATCGTGAGTTCGCGGTCGCTCATCCGGCGCGTATCGCTATCCATGATCCTGACCGTGCCGGCAGTGGGACGGTCTAGGCCGCCAACGAGGTTGAGGAGCGTGGTCTTGCCGCTGCCGGAGCGCCCTTGCAGCGCGATAAAGCGGCCGGGGTCGATTTGCCAGTTGGCTTCTCGTACGGCGTACACGTCCTCCCGGCCGACGTGGTAGACCCGGGATACACTTTCCACAACGGCAATGGATTGTGCCATGTCTGCGCTTAGCCTCACTTGTTGGTTGTGGGATTTTATCGTACTGAAGCGGGGGGACGCGCGGTCATGCGTCTAACGGCGCAGCAGGCCCCGCAGCCCGCGCCTCTCGTCTTCCTCTTCGGAGGAAGAATACGCCGGTTTCACGACGATGCCATCATCCGACATCTCTACAACTGCACGGTCGCGGATGCCGAACTGCTCCAGGTACTCTTGCGGTATCTGAAGGCGACCCGCGGAATCGAGCACCACGTATTCATCGTGGCTGATAGCTTCCTCGCCCGCTTCCTCGCTGATGCGGCGCACGGTTTCCGTGCTCGTGCGGCCGTCGCGGATGGCAACGACCCGGTCTACGCGGTACGCCACGTTGGGGTCGTGGCTTACGATGATGATCGTGGTGCCGAATTCCTCGTTGATGCGGCGGAACGTGTCGTAGATCGTGTTGGCGGTCTGGGTATCGACCTCACCGGTAGGCTCGTCTGCAAGGAGAAGCGGCGGAGAGAGCGCCAGCGAGATGGAAATGGCGACCCGCTGCTGTTCGCCGCCGGAGAGTTGCCCTACGCGATGCCGCAGCCTGTGGCCCAGCCCCACGGCTTCGAGCAACTCCGTAGCGCGCGCCTCTCGCTTCTTGGCTGGCATGCCGGAGATGATCAACGGCATTTGCACGTTTTCCAGCGCCGTGAGGTATCCAATCAGGTTGCGCGAGCTCTGCTGCCACACGAAGCCCACCATGTGCCGCTTATACCAGACAAGATCGGCGTCCGACATCTTGATCAGATTCAGGCTGCCAATGGTCAAGGTGCCGGCGCTTGGCCGGTCTAGTCCTCCCAGCGTGTTGAGGAGCGTAGACTTGCCGCTGCCGGAGTTGCCGATGATGGCCATGATCTCGCCGCGGGCCACCTCCAGGTCAAGTCCCTGCAAGGCGACAACCTCAAGGTCCGCGACTTTGTAAATCTTGACCAGATTGTCGCAGACGATGAACGGCTCACCACGTTCTGGGAGCGGCGGAATCTTTCTCATCCTTGCTCCTCCCCAAACTTGATTGCCTCATGTATGCGCATGCGCGTAAGCATGGAGATGATCACGGGTACCGCGATGGCAAGAATAACAGCCAGGATAAGGTAGATCTTGGCGATGTCACCCCAGGCAGTAACCACGACGAATGATGGGATGTTGGCGTGTTCACCGGTCTTGATCTGGAGGAAGGGGATGAAGATACGGCTCGCCATCACGCCAAAGATCGTGCCAACCGCAACTCCCATCACAATGAGGAAGCCCTGCTCGAAGATATAGAGGCCGATCAATTGCCGGATAGAGAGTCCCATAGCGCGCAAGATGCCAAAGTCCTGCATGCGGCGTTGGAACGAAAGCAAAGAATACGTAAGGAAGCCAAGTATGGTGAGGAGGATGGCAATCAGGAAGCCGACCGTGAGCATGCCAAAGACGCCGGTCCTCTGTGGGTCGTCGCGCTGGGCTATGACTTTCTCGCGTGAGTCCTGCGTGCGCACGACGATGAATTCCAGATCACGGAGTTTCTCTTCTATCACTTCGATGTCGGCGTCCGCATCTGCCTTTACCCATGCGTCATACGGTCCAAGCCCAATGTTGTCGAAGATGTAGTCCAGGTTCGCGATGGCGAAGTAATCTGTGTCGGGAAATTGCGTGGGGAAGTAGTCTACCCAGTCAACGATCACGAAGTCGATCTGTCTCTGGCGCAGGTTGATGCGCACGCGGTCACCGACTTTCAGCTTGTGGTCGATCATAAAATTGGCGCTGGCCAGGAGCGCGTCCGGCTGGGCGGCAAGCTCATTCATCAGAGTCACGAGAGAGCGGTGGGCAAAGTCCGGACGCCAGAACATGACGTTGACGGCATCCCATGGATCCAAAGCCACTATTTGGATTTCCGGTGTCGCGCGGTCCGGCAGAATGGCATTACCCTTGCTATCCCACACACGCGCGACGGCCTCGATCTCCTCGACCAGTAGGTGATCGGAGAAGGGTGCGATATACCACTGCTCCAGTTCCTCGTCATAGTCGCCGGATTCATAGAATGCCATATCTGCGCCAATGCGATAGTAGACGGAATCGGAGTGATTGCGCGTGAGGGTGGCGGCCACGGAAGCGCTAAAGGTCCCGATAGCAAGCGTGAGGACAAGGAGCAGGAGGAGGCTGTTGTATTGACCCGCCGAGCGAGAGATGTGGCGCAAGCCCAAGAGGATCGAGACGCCCCACAGTCGGTTCCCGATACGTGTAACCAACTCGACGATGTACGGAAAGAGCCGCACGAACAACAGCGCCATGCCAAACATGAATACCGAGGGCACGATAAGTAAGAGCGGATTTGAGAAGACATCTCCCTCCTCGCCCAGAACGATTACCTGTTGTTGGTCCTGCAATAAGCGGTAACCGTAGACCGAGAGAGCGAGCAGGAGAATGTCTACGAAGAAGCGCTGCCACCAAGGTCTCCGTAGCTTGCGCGAGGCTTCCTGCTTGAAGGTGACGATGCTGTGCCTGGCCGTGGCGGCCGCCGGCATCAACGCCGCGCCAATGGAGAGCGCGATCGCGGCCAGCGCGTAATTGAAGGTACTTGTCGTAATAGTAATAGGCAGCGGGTCCCGTCCGATGAACGTCAGAAACGTGTACGTGCGCGCAATGAGTTGGGCAAGGTAGACTCCCAAAACAGGCCCGACAACGAGCGCCAAGACTCCAATCATGCCGCCTTCGAGCAAGTAAATCCCTATGATTTGCCAGGTGCTCGCCCCCCGGCTCTTCAGTACGGCGATTTCGTTGCGTTGCCGGTCGACCACCATCGAAGAGGCGATGCCAATGTAGTAGAGCACAATGCCGATGACGGGCGCGGAGAGAATGAAGAGCAGAATCTTGAGGAAGAACAGATCGCGCAAATACCGCAACAGGATGTCTTCAGGTGAGATGTCGATCTTCACTTTGCCGAGAATCGTGCCGAGATTGGACCGAATCTCGCTGATGCCCGTAATGATCGCCCTGGCGTTGCTGGCATTGATGGCGTCTACGTCGAAGACTGAGAACCAGGTGTATTCATAGCCGATCTCTTCATAATCAGAGAGAATCACGTCGACGAAGGTCTCATCCGGCACCATGAGACCCTCTTTAAAGTACTGGGGATGGTAGAACCAATAGATCTCGTTGGGGTCGTTGGGGAACCAGCGGCCCACGATCTTCACTTCAATTGGTTGCGGCTCATTGCCGGGCGCCATGAAGCGGACGAACAAGTGGTCGCCGACTTCAGCGCCGATCGCGTCCAGCTTCTCGGTCATTATTATGGCTTCGATGTAGGGATCGCCCGACTTTGCCGGTTCGGCGTAGCGTCCTTCTAAGATGCGGACGTGCTTTTCAAAGTCTGTGGCAAAGGCGATGAAGCCCCAATCGGCGAACTGGCGTGATGAAAAGCTGATCTCATCACCGCTTGTCAGGATGGCCATGTGCTCGGTTTGGCCGTAGCGGGTCGAAAGGAGCAAGGGAATGCCCATCTCGGTGGGCGCCGTCACCCGCATGTATTCATCGGCTTGTTGATATTGCAGCAGCGAGATGTTCGTCTCGTTCTTCTGCTCGAACTTGCGGATGAGCAGGCTGGCCCGCGGCTGCGCCTGCCGCGATTCCGTATCCCGCAGCGCGCGGTGCAAGAGCATCTCGCTCATACCTTCGGAATAGAGCGGGACGCTCGAGACAAGGGTGACCGTTACCACCAAGCCGAGAATCGTGGAGAAGACGATGTTGATGTTATTGAGCAGACGCTTGGTGACGAGGACCAGAATGGAGTAGGTCAAATGATGCCCCTTCGCGTTGGATCGCTATTGCAACTACGGACACGGTTAGTTACACAGGTTGACCTCATGCATCGTGCACGTATCAACGATTGAGCGCACGTGCGCTCAATCGGCATTGAACCCTAGTTCCCTTTCGAATTAATCCTACTCTGATGTTTCACCCTCACCCCCGTATCGAGTACGGGGCAGGCTCTAGCCCTCTCCCTCAGGGAGAGGGGACAAACTCGGAACCGAGATATCTCCAAATCTATCTGGAAACGGTACTAGGCCAACTTTCATTATTGTCCTTGCAGGATCACGAAACCCTCTTCCAAACCGCTCAGAATCTCCACTTCCGTCTCGGTCTGGATCCCGGTTTCCACGTTCTTGGCGCGCTTGATGTCGCCATCCATGTATTCGACATACGTACGTCTGCCGGAGCGCTTTACGGACTCGATTGGCACTTTAAGCACATCGTCCTTGTGCTGCACGGTGATGGTAACCCGAGCGAGCATGCCGATTTCCGCGCCTTCCTTGGGCCAATCTATCTCTAGCCGGATTGAGCGGTCTTGGATCACGCCCTGGGCGGTGACGAGCGAAGTGGGGAGCTTCGTTATGGTACCCTTGAGAATCTCCGATGAGAACGCATCGAGGGTGATGTCCGCCACCTGCTCCAGCGCAACTTTCGCCGAATCATCATCGGAAAGGTCTGCGGTGATTATGAGTTTGGTGGGGTCGGCGAGCCCGATAATTTCCCCGTAGGCGCTGACCGGCTCGCCCGCTTTACCCTTGATGAATTGAATTACGCCATCGAACGGCGCCACGAGGCGCGCATCCGCAAGTTGTTCCAAGAGCAACTCATGGTTCGCTCTGGCTCGCTTGAGGTCATTCTCCAGCTTCAGGACGTTGCCGGCGTCCGCCGCATTGATGAGCGCCTGTTCCAGGCTTGCCTGGGCCTTTTGCAGGGCAGCTTCTTTTCTCGCTACTTCTGCTTCCGCGTCCTGCAGTTTGTCGGGAACGACGCCGGATTGTACGGTATTCCACGTCTCTTCAGCGTCTACCAAAACGGCTTCTGCCTTGAGGAATTCCACTTCTGCAGTGTCATAGGCTAATTGCAACTCAGCCTCGACGTTTGCGAGCGCCTCGCGCGCTTGCTCCAGATCGAAGCGGGCCCTGTCAAGTTCGGCTTGGGCCGCAGGAGTGGCTTCGCTCGCCTGCGCCTTGCCCTGGTCAAGGGCGAGCTGTGCAGCTTGCAGATCAAGCCTCGCCTTTTCCTGGCTTGCCCACAGAATTGCCATGCGGGTGCCCGGTGAAGGAGGCACGACGAGCTGTAGGTTGCGTTCCTCAATATACTCAGCCAGGTCGGTCTTTAGCTCTACATATTCATCGAGTTTTTCCTGCGCAGCTTGGAGCCTGGACTTGGTCGCTGACAGACTGCGGCCGGCATCCTTTGCCTGAAGAAGACCAGCCTGCACAATTTCAAGAACTGCACGCGCCAGTTCAGCGCCTGTGAGACCCTCGAGCTTCTCTTCCAAGGTCTGCGGCGCGTCCTCGCTGGCCTCATCCTGGGTCTGCGCGTCCTCGCTGGCCTGATCCTCATTCGGCACAGCGTCAAGCGCTTCTACTATTGCCATCAGATAAAGCTGATCCAGGAGAGCCTCAAGCTCACGCTGTCGTTGCAGTTCATCTACATCCTCTTGCATTGCGTCCCGGAGGTTATTCTGCGCTTCATCAAGCGCTTCCAACAACGCTTCAAACGCATCTCGGGCGTCTGGGGCCCTGCTTCCTAATTGCCTAATCGCATCTAACACTTCATCAAGCTCGTCCTCGATTTCCACGGAGATATTGCTGAGTTTAGTTCGATGTGCATCGATCTCGATGTTGATCTCGTCCTTGAGTGTTTTCCGCTCCTCAGTAACTGCCTGATTGGCTGACTCCAGCGCCTGCTCTCTTGCTCTGAGATTTGCTTCTTGGGACAAGACTTGGGTATCGGGATTTCCAGACTGAAGCTGCGCGAGGCGCGTCTCCGCAGCGCGGAAAGCTTCTTCCGCATTGCTCAGGGCGAGTTCGCGCTGGGCTTTCAAGCCTACCGACGCGCCTTGTTGGAAAGCAATCAAATCCTGTCTCGCTTTCTCAAGGGCTTTTGAAGCGGCGTCGTAGTCACTCTTCGCAGTGGTATACGCGGTCTGCGCCTGAGCACGCTCCAAGGCGGTGGGTCCTCCCTGTGCTTCGACGAGGAGTTCTTGGGCTTTTTCTAGTGCACGCTCCGCCTCATCTACGGCAAGCTCCGCAAGCGTAACGTCCGCTTGGCCTGTAGCGGCTTGGGTGCGCGCCTTGCTCAAGTTACGCTCTTGGTCCTGCAACGAGAGTTCAGAGTTTTGAATCTGAGTCTCCAAAGCGCCAGTTTCCAAGTCCGCGAGGAGAGTGCCCGCTACTACGGCCTGGTTGTACTGGACATAGATGCCCTTGAGGCGGCCGTTCTGCTTGAAGAAGAGGGCTTCTTCACTCTCTGCTACCACGCGCCCGAGGACGCGAACGGCGTCAATGATCGAGCCCCGTTCTACCGTCACCGTAGGACGCTCGATGCCTTGCACGGGGCGCACCACAACCTGTTCTTCCTCGCCATCGCCAGAGATGAAGGGAAGCGAGGGGACACATGCGGTGAACAGCAGCATGCCGCTCACCAAGATTGCAATAGTCGATCTGGTTTTCACGCTGCTCTTACCTCATCTAGATTGAAACGTAGCGGGCTAACCCAAGGAGACTGCGACACCCTGCGATACCCACGCTGTCACTTGCGGCAGGGATTCATATAGTAGCAGTCTACTCACAAATCACGTCTCTTGTCCATTACCGGACTAGTTGTCAAGGGAAATCTTATAGGATTCTTAGACATTTGGGGGGAGTACCGGCCCTAATCGCACGTGTGGCGGCAAGGCTAGGTTGCTATTCTTGTGAGACGCATGAGGCCGCATAGGGAAACGCAACGCCAAAGGGTTAGCGACAGACGTAGCCGCATGACGCCTTGAGGTTTCTCAGTGTAACGAACTGTCTGACACTTGAACCGCGCAAACGATGGTGATATTCTCTTCGGGTGTCCTCGTCGGTGCAGTGGACGAAATTGTATCGATTTGTAAAATAGCACTATCATTGACTGGATAGAGGGCTCACTCTTTAGGTGGAGGTATTTGGAGATGACTCAGAGCGATCTCATTAAGGATATTGCGTCTCGGACCGGAACAACGCAGAAAGTGGCAAAGGAATTCCTGGACGCCTTTGTGGAGTCCGTGCAGGACTCGCTCATGCGTGGTGAAAACGTCGCACTCCCAGGATTTGGCACCTTCCGCGTCGCCCAGCGTGCGGCCCGGGCTGGGCGCAATCCAAGAACCGGCGAACCCCTTCAGGTTGCTGCGCGCAAAGCGCCTGTCTTCTCAGCGGGCACGACCCTCCGCAAGTCTGTGGGCGGCTAAAGGCTAGCCCGCCACCTTTCGTGGCACACTTTGGCGTAACCTACTCGGCTCGGTTGCTTACCCTCGCAGGGGCACTCCTCGGATTGCTGCTGGCGTGTGGACCCCATCAACCGCCTGCTATCCAGGGCCCGGCACGCCTGATTGTAATGCCGGACGATGGCTCAATTGCACTCTCAGCGTTGCTGCGTGGCGCCGAACACTCGATAGATGTTATGGTCTATCTCCTCACAAGCCAGGAGGTTGTGAGGGAACTGGCGGCGGCACAGCGGCGGGGAGTCCGCGTACGCGTGTTGCTGGAGGAAGAGCCGGTTGGAGGCGGGCAAGGCAATCGCGTTGCAGCACAGGAACTCACAGCCGCCGGTGCGGCAGTACGCTGGGCAGCCCCAACCTTTCGCTTCACGCACGCTAAAGTGATCCTCGTCGATGGCGTGCAAGCAGCCATCATGACCCTGAACCTTACGGCGAGTTCGTTCCGCTCGAACCGCGAGTTTGCCGTAATCGTAGAAGATTCCTCGGTTGTAGCCGCTCTCGGTGAACTCTTCGAGAGTGATTGGGAGCATGTGCCGCACCCGGCTCTTGATCTCCCGCTTGTCATAAGTCCGGCGAATGCCCGCCGCGTCTTGCACGATTTGATCGCCTCCGCGCGCCAAAGCGTAGAAATCTACGTGCTCTCATTGGAAGACGACTCGATTGCCGCCGCGCTGGCAGCCGCGGCCGAGCGCGGCGTGCGCGTCAGGATCATCACGAATCCCCCAACCGGCAGCGATAGCTATGCCGATGAGCGGGCTTTGGTGCGCGCATGGGGTGGATTCGTTGGCTTCTTAGATTCCCCCAATGTTCACGCGAAAGTCGTGATCGTAGACGGCCAGCGCGCGTTCGTGGGCAGCCAGAACTTTACCGCTACCTCCCTGGATCAGAACCGCGAGGTGGGCATCCTCGTTGCCGATCCTGTAGCGCTCCAGCGTTTGCAACAGACGTTTGAATCCGACTGGTCGCAGGCCACGTTGGAGCGAGGCGCTGCGCGCCGGCTCTCGCTTGCTGCGTGAAGCCGCGACTCCTCAATCTCCTGGGTACATGCTCGTAGCGAAAGCCAGCGAGTGCCGACGGTGCAAATCAATGCTGTCGCATTAAGATTAAGACGGTACGCTCATTGGGCGCGCTCTGCCCCCTCTCACTGGGGAGAGGGCCGGGGTGAGGGGAAATAGCAGTCGCGAACAGGCGGGCGCAGAGCCTGCCCCGTACTCGATACGGGGTTGCAAACCTACGCTACCGGGGACGTGAGGCGCGGTATTCATTGCCATTTTGTTTAATGCGACAACGTTGACGGTGCAAATGGCCTTTGCGGAATGGTCGGCGGCTGTGCGATCAGCGTTAGAAAGCGCTCCGTCGTTTGACGCTGCGTCGCGCGCATGTTACGCTAATTCCTAGAAGTCGGCTAGGGTATAGGTCTTCGTCCCACCGTGGGGTGTAGAGTGCTAGGGATTTCGACAAAAGGACACTACGGCCTCGTCATAATGACGGCCTTGGCCATGGCTGTGGAAGGAAGACCGCTTTCCCTGGCACGGATTGCCGAGGAAACCGGCATATCGCTCGGCTATCTCGAACAGATTGTCTCTACACTTAAGGAGAATGGTCTCGTTGAGAGTATTCGCGGCGCCAAGGGCGGATACGTGTTAGGCGGAGACCCCTCCGAGATCACAGCCCTGCAGGTAATCCTGGCGACTGAGCGCGAGATCGCTCCGATTTCGTGCTCGTTGCAGCCGGCGGAAGGCGTCTGCTGTGACAGGGTAGATTACTGCCCCACGGTGTTCCTCTGGGGACGACTGGAACAGCAACTCAGCCTCGCGCTGGGAGATACCACGCTCGCGGATTTAGCGCGGCATAGTCAGAATAGCAAACCGCCAGTGCGTGGTCACGCGCTCGTCGGCGCGCTAAGATAACGGCGCCACGGCGCTGGACAAGCAGCAGGCCCGAGACAGAAGGAACAGCAAGTAGTGGCAGTGTTCGACACCCACAAGGCAGTGAAGGCGTCTTCGACGAAGTCGGCGCTTACGAGCGCAGGCTTCCCAGACCACCAGGCGAAACTGATAAAGAGGGAAAAGAGGTAGAGAACGGAGCAATATGGCTACTGAGCAACCGTTTTTTCTCATAGATGATCTCCACGTGGAGATTGAAGAGAACGAAATCCTGCGCGGGGTGGACCTCTCCGTCAAGCGCGGCGAGATACACGCAATCATGGGCCCAAACGGCTCCGGCAAGAGCACCCTTGCCCATACCCTGATGGGACATCCCAGTTACGAGGCAACGGCGGGACAGGTGCTCTTCAACGGCGAGGACATCTTGGAGAGGGATCCGAATGACCGCGCCAAACTCGGCATCTTTCTGGCGTTCCAGTATCCGCTGGCTATTCCCGGCGTAAGCACGTTGAATTTCCTGCGCACGTCCCTCAAGGCAGTGAAGCAGGAGGAGATCAGCGCGCGGGAGTTTCGGAGACACTTGCTTGAGAAGATGGACTTGCTCAAGATCAACCGCGAGTTCGCGGGGCGCTACCTCTTTCTGATATACACATAAACGATCCAACTAGACCAAGAGGAATGCGACATCTCGAGAATCGACTTGTTAAAAAAATGAAGTGCGTCGGGAAGGTCCGGGGGGGGGGGGAGGGG
>VXOZ01000453.1:0-1997 GCA_009839775.1 Chloroflexota bacterium
GGGTGGTACGCCCGGCGCCGGTGAACAACACGGAGGATGCCCAGAGTGTCGTCCGCCGCGTTTCCACCATCGAGGCGGGCGGCGGCACCGACATTTACAACGCGCTGCAACTTGCGTACGATACGCTCCGCCGCACGCCGGCGCAGGTGAAGCATATTATCCTTGTAACCGACGGCCAATCGACATCCGCGCCCGGTCTGTGGGAAACCTTGATGACCCGCATGCGGCGCGATCGCATCACCCTTTCGGCAGTGGCAATTGGGGCTGATGCGGACCAGAATCTCCTGCAGCGGCTCGTACGACTGGGGGACGGCCGGTACTACTACGCAGACGTGCCGGAGAACATTCCCCAGGTCGTCACGCAAGAGAGCCAACGCGCGAGCCGGTCGCTGATTATGAGCCGTCTCTTCCAGCCGCGCGTGGTAACGGCGAGCCCAATTCTACGGGCAATACTGCCGGACTCTCTACCCAATCTCTCTGCTTTCGTGCGCACGGAGCCGAAACCGGCGGCCGAAACGCCGCTCCTCTCCGATACCAGCGAGGTGATCTTGGCGCAGTGGCAGTACGGTTTGGGCCGCGCGGTGGCCTGGACCAGCGATGCCGGACAAGACTGGGCGGCGGAGTGGGGTGAGTGGCCGCAAAACCAACGCTTTTGGGCGCAAATGGGGCGCTTGACCATGCCGAGCCCGCTCAATCCGCAACTGGCGACTCAGGTACGCGTTGACGGAAGCGACGTAACGGTTGCGATAGATTCGGT
Organism: Chloroflexota bacterium; assembly: GCA_009839775.1. Classification (GTDB taxonomy): domain Bacteria; phylum Chloroflexota; class UBA11872; order VXOZ01; family VXOZ01; genus VXOZ01. The sequence goes on from VXOZ01000453.1 coordinate 758, forward strand.
TGACGAACAAGGCAACATTCGCAATCTGCTCAATACGCAGGTGGAAGTCGCCGGCCCGGAACAACGCGCCTTTTCCTTGGCCTTGCCGCAGACGGCGCCGGGACGCTACGAGGGTACGCTCACTACAGACAAGGCCGGCGTCTATGCGCTGCGCATCACGCAGTACGATGGTGATACGCCCGTCGTCGAACAGATCACGGGTGCGGTCGTGCCGGTAGCGGCTGAGTTCTTGAGCTTCGAGACCGACCATCGGCTGCTCCGTCGTCTTGCGGCAGTGACCGGTGGGCAAGCGCTGACAAGCGCGGCGGACGTGTTTCGCCATGACCGGCCCCCTCCTGAGGGGTACAATAGACCCTTCTGGCAGCCGCTGGTGGTTTTTGCGCTGCTGCTCTTCGTCGCCGACGTTGGCGTGCGCCGTCTGCGGTTTACGTGGTACGAACTCGGCATCTTTGGGTCGCTCCTGCGTTCTGCGCGCGTGCCGCGGCTGCACATGCCGGTGATGCGAGGAGTGCGCGACCCTCTGCGGCGCATTGCTCGCTTACCTTTCCTTGGGAGGCTCTTGGCACGAAAGGGCGAGAATCTGAGCGGCCGCAAGCGTAGGCGTTAGTGCAACGTGAGACGCCCTGACATAATCATTGCAATTGCTAATCCACAGTTGCGGACAAGGCTGGTCGGGTTGCTTGAAGCACAAACTGTAGCCACGCAGGCACCTCGGGATCTCGCAGACCTCTTAGGGCTTCTCAAAAAGCCGTCGAGAGACGAGAGGCACGCGCGCAGTGTGCTTGTACTCGATGAAGCATTCATCTATCCCCACGTGTACGAGGAATGCACGCACATCAAAGCAGTATCCCGCCAGCCGCTGACAATCGTGCTGCTCGTCGAACCCCGCACGCGCACACGCTCCGATTGGAATGGCGCGGATCACATCCTCAGACTGCCCGTACATGTGGATGAGATTGCCGAACGAGCAGTGGGTCTTCTCTAAAGAGGTACTCGGGGGAATCCCATTTGACGCTGTGATCGGATCACTCCTTAGCCGCCGCGTGCAAGCACCGCGCCCCAAATCCAGGGTGCGCCGCCCTCCTGCGCGAGTTGGCGGGCACACGCGATCAGCGTTGCCCCCGTTGTTGCAACGTCATCCACAAGCAGAATCCCGCCGTGGCTGAAAGCGTCGCGGCGCGCGGAGAACGCGCGGTGTGTTTTAACCATCTGCGAGCCCCCGAGGCGGTGAGGAGTGGGG
>VXOZ01000453.1:2007-9862 GCA_009839775.1 Chloroflexota bacterium
ACTCGCGAAGAGAGTTGCCCCCGTCTTCGCCCAGCCAGACCCAACCACAATCCCGCCGGCGTGGATCCCTCCCCGGCGCGCGAAGAACGCGCCGGCGACATTGCGGAGGCGTTGCTCCCGCGATAAGCCAACCTGCGGGGGAGTATCGACTGTGCGTTCAACACCGTCTGTGAGGACGGGGATATGCAATCTTTCGCTGGCTGCCTGAGCCAAAAGCGAGGCTTGGTTGAAACCGCGCGCGGCTTCCCGTTTGGGATGCAGCGGCACTGGAACAATCGCCGCGCAGGGGGGTATTTCTGCCTCCATGACGATTTGGCTCAGCAACGCTCCAAGGTCTTGCGCCAGACTCGTGCGATTTTGGTATTTGAACTGGTGAATTGCCTGGCGAAGCGGGCCGGCGTACGCGCCTATGGTCACGATCCCGCGCAGCTTTGAATACTTGATACTACACTGGCGGCAGAGTGTGCAGTGCTTGCTGACCGCCGTGTTGCAAAGAGGACAACGCAACGGCGGTAAAGCGGTGAATTGCCCGATGCATGATTGGCAAAGATTCTCGCCGAGAGTCCGGCAGCCTACGCAGCGCTGGGGGAGCAGCAGGTCGAGTACCTGGTGCAACAGTGCCTGCACGAATCAGCCAATCGGGACTTCAGCCGGTTGGATTTCAACATTGTCACCGGCCGCATTGAGGGTAACGAGCCAGTGCGTTTGCGCTTCATCCTTGAGGCGCAGATCGGTAAGGGGGTCTTCGAGCAGTGTGGTAATGAACCGCCGCAGGGGCCGCGCGCCCTGAGCGGTGCCGCAGCGCTTCGCAAGGTGTTCGCTCACCGAATCGTCTACTTCGAGGGTGATACCCTCGGTCGCAAGATGCAATACACACTCCTGGATCAACTGCCTGGCAATAGCGTCAATGTCCTCTTCCGAGAGTGGATGGAAGGCGCAAATGGTGTCCACCCGATTCAGGAATTCGGGTCGCAGGTTGCGCTCAAGCGCTTTAACGGCGGCTTTCTTAATGCGTGCGTAGTCGACTTTGACGTTGTCGGCGTTGAAGCCTATGCCGATCCGATTCGGATCATCGTCGAAGAAGTTAGAGGTGAAGATCAGCACGGTGTTACGGAAGCTCACGACGCGGCCCTGACCATCGGTAAGCTGACCGTGGTCGAGAATCTGCAGGAGGGCGTCGAGCACGGTTGGGTGCGCCTTATCGATGTCATCGAGCAGAATGACGGCGTACGCGCGCCGCCGCACCGCCTCCGTGAGCTGTCCCGCTTCGTCATAGCCCACGTAGCCGGGAGGCGATCCAATCAGGCGTGAGACGGTGTGGTATTCATCGTACTCGGACATGTCGATGCGCACTATCTGCTGCTCGTCGCCCAGCATGAACTCGGCGATGGCTTTGGCGAGTTCGGTCTTGCCGACTCCTGGACTGCCAATGAAGAGAAAAGAGCCGATTGGGCGGGTGGGGTCCTTGACGCCGGCAAGCGCGCGCCGCAGCGCCTGCGCGACTTCACGGGCAGGCTCCTGTTGGCCGACGATGCGGCGGGCCACTTCCGCCTCCATCTTCAGCAGTCTTCTGGCCTCGTTCGTGTCCACCGTGCTACTGGGAATGCCCGTCCACTGGGCGATGACCTCAGCTACTTCTCGCTCGCCAATCTCAGCCTTGTGCTCCGCTAGTTCCGTGCGCCACCCTGTTTCAATGTCGCGCAGTTGCGTGTGTAGGTTTTCTATCTCACCATTTACGCGCGTAATCCAATCGTAGTTGCCCTCTTCGCGGGCCTCTTTCGCTTCTTTTTGCAGCAATTCCAGCCGATGCTTGAGCTTGCGCATCTCGGCAGGCGCCGTGAGGCGCGAGACTTTGATCTTAGCGGCAGCTTCGTCGATCAGATCGATGGACTTATCAGGGAAGAATCTGCCGGGCAAGTAGCGTTGGGCGAGACGAACCGAGCTTACCAACGCTTCGTCGGTGATCGCAACGCCGTGGAATGTCTCATAGACGCTGCGAATCCCTGCCAAGATCTCTATCGTTTCTTCAAATGCCGGTTCGTCTACCGCGATTGGCTGGAAGCGCCGCACCAAAGTACCGTCGCGCTCGATGTAGCGCCGGTATTCCTCCCACGTCGTTGCGCCGATCATGCGCAGTTCGCCGCGCGCAAGCACGGGTTTCAGCATGTTGGCCGCGTCCATCGCCCCGGCGGCGGCTCCCGCACCCAGGATCATATGCACTTCATCGACGAAGATAATAAGATTGTCAATGCTTTTCACCTCTTCGATGAGCTTCTTGAGCCGCTCTTCGAATTCACCGCGGAACTTCGTGCCCGCGATAAGACCGGCGAGATCGAGTTGTACGACCCGCAAGTTGTGCATCACCGAGGCGGCTTCTTTGGAGACGATGCGCTCTGCCAGGCCCTCGACGACGGCGGTCTTGCCCACGCCGGCCGGGCCCACCAGCACCGGGTTGTTCTTGCGGCGGCGCAAGAGTACCTCGCACATGCGTTCGACCTCTTGCTCGCGGCCAATGACGGGGTCCAGATCCTGTTGGCGGGCGAGGTGCGTGAGGTCACGCCCATATTGCTCAAGGATTGAGGACTTTTCCTGGCGGCGAGAGCGCTCGCGGCCGCGCTGCCGCCCCACTTCCGGGCTCTTGCGCGACCAGCGGTTGGCCATGCGCCGCATCACGTCCGTTTGCACGCCCAGTCGATTGGTGAGCACGTGCGACGCCAAACCTTCTTCCTCGCGCAGCAGTCCGAGAAGCAAGTGCTCGGTGCCGATATACTCGGCGGAAAGCGCCTGCGACTCTTCATTGGCGAGTTCAAGCACGCGCGCGCCGGAGGCAGAGAGCCGGGGACTGGCAAAGGCTTCGCGGGTCTGGCCGAAATCGATGGCGGCAACGATTTCGCGCACGATTACGTGGAGGTCCAGCCCTAGCTCGCGCAGCAGGCGGGCCGCGAGGCATTCGGGAAGAGCAACGAGTGCGAGCAGGATGTGCTCAGGCCTGATTTGTTGGTGCTGAAAGAAGAGCGCCTCATTGCGCGCAAGGGCGAGGGCCTGCTTGCCCATGTCCGTGAGACGACTGACGATATCCGCCACCAGGCTGCTTTTCCGGGAATAGGACTATCGGGTTCCGCTCTAGTCGCATTATAGCATGGGAAATGCGCTGGCACGCTCGGAGGAAGCGTGCCGGTAGTCCCGCTTAGGCGCCTTGCGCCGGGTCTTCTGCTGTGGGCACGCCGGCCCAACCCTTGGCCAGACAACGCACTTCATCCGCTTGGACGCCTAGGCGATTCGCAAGTATGTGCGATGCCACGCTTTCTTCGCGGAGGAGACCCAGGAGCACGTGCTCGGTACCGATAAATTCCGCAGAAAGCGCTCGTGATTCCTCTGCTGCACGTTCGAGCACACGCGTGCTGGCAGCGGAGAGTCCTGGGTCGAGCACTTTCTTGCGGACAGGGCCGAATCCTTTAGCGGCAACGATCTCGCGCATAACGAAGTGCAGATTAACTTCAAGCTTGCGCAGCAGGCGCGCGGCGTGACAGTGAGGCAGACCGACGATCGCGGCGAGCATGTCTTCAGGCTGAATCTGGTCGTGATGAAAGAAGAACGCTTCAGAGCGTGCCCGGGCAAGCACCTGCCTGGTCATCCCCGATAGAGGCTTGACGTCCACAATTGGGCTTCTTCCACATCCGGGTCGTTTCGTCCTTGCCTTACGCGCTCTGGAGCAGATTCTGAGGCAAAGTGCCCAGGCTTACTCTAGCCCGTCTTCCCAGTCGCGCACGACCTGGAAGAGGAGCCGCGCGCCGAACCCGCTGCTGCCTTTGGGAATGTAGGGACGGTCCATGTCTGTGAAGTCCACGCCGGCGACATCTAGATGCACCCAGGGCTTCTCGTCAACGAACAGCTTGAGCAGCGCCGCGCCGGTAATACTTCCCGCCGCCCGACCGCCGGTGTTCTTCACGTCGGCAATGGTGCTTTTGACCTGTTCCTCGTACTCCGGCCACAGCGGCAGTTCCCACACGCGCTCGCCCGTCACTTCTCCCGCGGCCACTACTTTTGCGGCAAGTCCGGCGTGGTTCGTCATCAGTCCCGCGGCGTGCTGGCCCAGGGCGATGATGACGGCGCCGGTAAGCGTCGCGATATCGATGATGGCCGTCGGATCGTACCGCTGCGCATAGCACAACGCATCCGCCAGGACGAGCCTCCCCTCAGCGTCGGTATTATCTATCTCGATGGTTTTGCCGTTTGCGGCGCGGAGGACATCACCGGGTTTGAAGGCATTGCCGCCGGGCATATTCTCCGACGCGGGCACCAGGCCAATGACGCGCACGCTGGGCTTGAAGTGGCCTACCAGCCGCATCGCGCCGATAACGCTGGCGCCGCCGGCCATGTCGCACTCCATGTGGCGCATGGAATCGCCGGGTTTGAGGTTCAGTCCGCCGGTGTCAAAGGTAATGCCCTTGCCGGCCAGTACAATGGTCTGATCGGTAACCTCGTCCGGCGTGTAGTCGAGGACGATGAAACGGCAGGGCTGGTCGCTACCCCGCGAAACACCCAAGATGACGTTCATGTTCTCCGCAGCGATCTCTTCCGGCCCCAATATGGTACATTGCAAGCCGAACTCCTGCGCCATGGAACTGGCGGCTTCGGCGAGTGCCGCCGGCGGCAGATCGCTCCCGGGCGTGGTGGCAAGGTCGCGGACGAAGTTCTGCGCGTCGCCGATGGCGAGGCCCTCGCTTACGCCCTGTGAGACGGCGGCGAACTTCTCGGCATCGGCCTCGACGAAGGTGACGGAATCCAGCTCTTTGCCGTTCTCGTCGGAAGTATAGCGCTGGTAGCGATAGAGGCCGAGCACGGTGCCCTCGGCGGCGGCGCGCGCGGCATCTACAGGATCAAGACCGCCTATTCCGGCCCCATGCACGATGCTGGCAACCCGCTTCGCGCCGAGGTCGCGGGCGGTGCGTGCCGCTTTGCCCGCTGCCTGGCGGGCACGGTCCAGCGTGAATTCGTCCTGCTTGCCGAGACCAACGATGAGGATGCGCCGCGCGGGTAGCGCGCCATTCGAGTAGAGGTAGAGTGTCTCATTCAGCTTGCCTTCGAAATCACCGGCGGCGATGAGATCGGTAATCTGGCCGTTCAGCGCGCGGTCCACCGCGCCGGTGGCGCCGCCTGGCGTGGTTACGCCTTCGAAGAGGTTGACGACAACAAGGTCGGCGTCATACTCGAGTATGTTTCCTTGGACTGCTGTAACTTTCATAGGCATCTCCTACGTTGCTCTTGAGCGACATCCGTCGATGATTACAATGCGTGCTCTGCGCTTCTTGCAGAGACCCCGAACACTAGCAAAGTGCGCGGCCGCGTTAGCAGCAGTGAATTCCTGTGGCGCACTGCTACGGATTATAGCGGAGAAGTATGCGGCTGACGTGCCCTTCGCGTCCAAACTTATTCACACCTTTTGCCATAACCTGATTCTTGCCCGGGCGCAGCCGCCAGATGAATTCAGGCGTGGTTTCGCGCCACTCTTCAGCGTCAAGGCGCACAAGCAACCGCTCGAGGTTGGGCATGCTGTGGTCGAGCGTTACAGTGAGCAGCGCCTTTCTGCGTTCCCATGCCGCTCGATCGGCTTCAAGGTTTATCTGCACCTGGTCGATAGACCAGTAGAGATCGTCTCGATTGCTGGTGAAGTGGCTGCCGTTCGGCTTGTTGTAGGCGATAATGCGCGGCGGCGTCCAGGAGTCAATCCATTCCAGCGACTCGTTGTGCTCGTTGGACGAATGCTGGGTATTGCGCATGGGCAGCACAACGTGAGAGTAATAGTCACCGACATCGTGCCAACCGAAGATCTGAAACTCCGCGTCCTGATTGTCCTGGTTCATGAACGTGGTGGCCGCGCCTGATTCCACCTTATCCGTGACCCGAAAAGGGGTAGGCCCGGTTACCATGCTTACTTCATCCCAACGGCGGGTAACCCAGGCAGTGTGGATTTCAAGAACGCTGAGCGGGATACCGTCGCGTTCGTAATGCACGTTCAAGTCGGGATCGAGCAGAATCCACTTGTGAAACTGATGCGACCAGAATTCGACAATAGAGTGACCGATATTGCCCTCGTCCGCAGACATCCAGTCGCTCTCCGGCTTGCAAATGCTCAAGTTGCGGGCGACGAAGCCAAGGGACAGGAGGCACTGCATCAGCGTAACCGCGAAATATCCGCAGTTGAAGTCCTTGCCCTGCTCCACCGCGGCTAGAATTTCCAGCGCGTTGCGGGGCTCGGGCACGCGTGTCCAACCGTGCTTCCAGCGCGTATGCACCCACTCACGCAAGAGGAGCACCTGATCGAACTCGGTCTGACCGGAGGCGATCACCTCATCGAGCCGGTACCGTTGGCGTAACTCCGCCAGCATGGCGTCCGGCGCCTGGTAGCTATAGGGAAACGCGCTGCGCACGATGCGTTCGTTCTGGTACTCGATGATGCGCAGCTCGGGGGCAATCGCCTCTTCCCGCGACGCATCTGCCTGTAATTCCTCAAGGGTTATACGGTCAATGGTGGTTGCCATGGCACTCTCCTCCACGTTTGCGTTTTCTCAAGCGGGCAGTGTCGCCTTGGAAAGCGGCAGGGCCTCCTCCAGCGCCGCGCGAATCATGGGGAACGAGGCCGGCACGAGTTCCAGTCCCTCGCGTTCAGTTGCTTGCTGGATGTATTCCAACACGTAGTCGACGTTCGGGATGTTGACTTTCTCGGAGTTGTGCGTGGCGCCGATGATGGCCCGCACCGGCGTCTGAATGAGACCGGAGAGCTCGAGGTTCCAGTCGATGATGGTACGATAGAGTTCCCTGCTCTCCTCGCTCACCGGCTCTTCCGAGCGCAGGTCGCGGGGGCGCGCCCAGCGGCCGCCGGTCATCTCGCCGCTGCACGAGATCACACAGATCGGCAGCGATCCTCCGAGCACGTGATGTTGCGTGCTGCCCCAGTGTGGATAGGGATAGTCGCCTTCGGTGCAGCGGTCCGGGCGGTCGGGGAAGTAGCGACCCGGTGCGGGGGCGATGTATTGCCGATAGCCTGCCTCGTAGAGTAGGCGAAGCGTCACGGGGCTCTTGGAGCCACAGCATGCGCAGTAGGTATCGGTCCTGAAGCCCAAGGCGTTCTCGAAATCCTCCGTGGCCTCCGCGATGATCTGACGCTGCGTCGCCTCATCGTATTCGCCAAGGTCGTTCTCGTACTTGGGGTAGCGAAAACCGGGTACGTTGGGTTGAATTCCTATGTTCACGCCTTCGCTGTGCCACTCCCGCATCATGTCGGCGTGGGCCTTGGCCGCTTCGGGTGTGAGGTTGAAGGTGACCGCGGGCAGCAGACCGTGCGATTCAAATGACTGGCGAATGGCGCGCACGGTGCGCTCGCTGACTTCCCACGATGCGGGGCCGCCGCAGCGGGGCGACTTGGCCGCTAATGGCTCGCAATCGACAAAATAGGAGAAGTAAACCTTGTTGGAAACTGCCATAAAGTACTCCTTGAGGAAAACGTGTTGTGGCCGACGTTGAACACCATAGCGGTGCATGGCCTCAGCTTGGAGCTTGCTTCACCAATGAGATTATATACCTACGCGTTTGCATTTGAAACGTCGTGTTACAAACATCGGGCTACTATGCTATTGAGAAGGACGGGGCGGCCTGGAGTGGACACTGGCGTTTTCAAAGTGCTGCGGGCGGGGGTGGAGCGGCAGTGAGAAGGGCGCACTTGGAAAAGCGGTATGCACGCCGAATGCTGGTTGTGCTGTTAATGAGAGTAGAGGGACGACAGGTAGTGGCACTACACTTCTCATTAAACGATCAATAAGATCAGATTAGAATTAACAATATGTCGGACTTAACC
>VXOZ01000453.1:9872-12501 GCA_009839775.1 Chloroflexota bacterium
TATTTTAATTGGTTTTGCATCCCGTATTGTTTTTTGTTTTTTTATCTATTTATCTGCCAATATTGTGGGCCCCTCTACTCTTCTCATTCACCGATCAAGAAGATCAGTTTCGCATTCCCAATAGGTCGGACTTACGCCTCCCGATACTCCTCGGGGCGGCGATCGAGGACCTCGTTGAGGATGTCAGCGGACTGGCGCAGGCCCTCGGCCACGGTGATTTCACCGCGTAGGGCTTGATACCAGGGCGCGTTCGACGGGCCAAAGGCCTCGCTGAATTCCAGCACGCGCGGGAACGGGCGGCCGCCGGCGGCCCAACCGTTCACAACCTGTTCTACCTGCGTGCCTTCGTAGCGCGCTGCCCACTTCGGGAACAGGCCATGCCGGATAATCGGCGGCCATGCAATAAAGCCGAAGTAGTCGGTTTCCTCAGCGCCCTCATCGCTATGGATGTACTTGAGGAAGCTCCAAGCAGTTTCTTGGTTCGGTGAGAGGGTCATCAGAGAGTAGCCGTTCCCGACGAGGGTAGCGGTCTGGCGCTGGTCCCGCGGCGGCATGGCGATGTCCAGCGCGTCCTCCAAGTGGGTCTTGGCAGCGTTATAACGGAACATGCCGTTAAACTCCATGGCAAGAGCTCTCACCTCGAGAATGCCGATACCGGACCTACCACCAGTGACCTTTTGAATGTCCTCACCGGAGGGTGTGTACTGGTGCTTGATGTGGAGATCGACGTTGAACTGGGCGCCGCGCAGCGACAAGGGATCCTCACCGTAGAGCGCCTTGGTGTCGTTCTCGTTCATGATGGACCCGCCGAAGTTGAGCAGGAAGGTGCCGCCCATGTACCAGAGGCTATTCTGGCCCACTTGCAGCGCCCAGCGGCCGTCGTCCGGCTTATGGAGCCGCTCAGCCATCGAGAGCAGGTCGTCGTAGGTCCAATCGCCGCCCGGATAGTTCAGGCCGGCTTCGTCGAAGTACTCTTTGTTGAAGAGCACCACCTCGCCGCCGGACTGCATGGGTACGGCGTAGAGCTTATTCTGCCATGTCCAAGAGCGCAGATCGGCTTGGAAGTAGTCTTCCAACGAAATCTTATCGCGCTGGAAGAAGGGAATGTGGTCTGGGAAAATGCCCCGCAAACCACCATAGCCGTACCAGTTGATCTGGTTGATGGAGAGGTCCACGTCGGCCTGGCCGGCCGCGTGGTTCGTTTGCCGCCGTTCCCAGATCGTGCTGTACTCGCCGGGAACGATCTCGGTCGTGATGCCCAGCGCTTCCTCGGCCTGCGCCAAGGTGTTCCGGAAGGCCTGATAGCGACCGTCGGATTCGACGAAGGTCTCGTCAATCCGCATGATCTTCTCTTCCATGGCCGGCGCTTCTTCAGCTTCCTTCGCAGGAGCCTCTTCTTCGGCCATCTCGCCGGTCTGTGCAACCGGCACCGCGCCGCAGGCTGCCAAGAAGACTACGCCGCCAAGACCGCCCGCACCCGCCAGAAAGCCACGGCGGGAAAAGACGTGTCGCTTCTCTTCCATTGTCTCTACTCCTGTTTCAGCCACTTCCCTGTGAAGCGGCACATAACTAGACTACACTATATCGAACTCTCGCGCCCGTAGGGCGGAATAGCCTCCTTTCCCCCTTTTCCCACTCTTGTTCGGGTAGCAGTAGTATCGCACAAGCCCTAAACCTCGTCAATACTGCTCCATATACGACGAAAGCAGTCTCTGCTTAAGTGGTTTTGCGGGTGGTGGACGCATGCAATCCCACATCTGAAGTCCTAGTCCGCGTCAAAGGACAACGCTCTGTGGGCAATGCTCAGTCGAGATGCGCAAGGGCTTCATAGCGACGAGGGACAATCTGTCGTCTCCGGTCGAAGTGGGTGGAGATCGCTATGCAACTTCTATTACCGCAACGTCATCGAACCAGGCCGTGCCTGACGATCCGGCCAGGGCAGAGAGCACGACCCGACAGCAGTAGACGTGAGGCGGCAAGGTAGGTGTGACAACATCCAATCGCCTCCAGTCGGTGGTGCCGGCAATTGGCTGCGACTGCACGCGGCCGATGAACCCCATGTCGCCGCTCCACTCAAGCGAGATGGTCATGCCGCCGTGTACGTCTTCTGTGCGCACCCAGGCTTCTAGCGCGTAGCGCCTACCGGCAGTCTCATCCAGGAGCTTGCCGTCGTCCTTGAGGACGCGATGGATTGCTGGAACCACCGGTTCATCCCCCTGGTTGTGCCAGCAGATGCTCTGTTCGCTGGAATGCACCACAGCGGAGTCGCGCGCGAATTGGGTCCGCGGCAGCACCCAGCGGGACGCGCCCTCTGTCATGCCAGCGACGACGGTGCCGGTAAGGGGGAGGTCAGGATAGGGGAGTTGCGGACTCGCGGCAGGCAAAGGCGCAACGAGGGCCGGTGTTTTACTGAGCGTTAGCGTGTCGAACAGGTTGCCGTCGGAATCTATTGCTCGCACCTGGCATTCATCCGGTGCCACTGTGGATAGCAAGATGTGGTTCGTGGGCTTTGCCAACGCGGAGACGGGATGCAGATGATCCCAGAGTTCGCTGGGCGAAAGGCTCATATCGTACCCGCCGCCGCCGGAAACAAAATATACGACACCGTTCTCGCTGTTGTAGCGACCAC
>VXOZ01000172.1 GCA_009839775.1 Chloroflexota bacterium
TAGATGGGAGCATAAACACGGACCTCGTCGTGCCGGCCCCGATGCTGCCCCAGGCGGGCGAAACCGTGCTAGGCGGCGACTTGCAAGACATTGGCGGCGGCAAGGGTGCCAATCAGGCGGTAGCGGCGGCCCGTTTGGGTGCACGTACCGCTTTGCTCGGTCGTGTTGGCGCTGACGAATTCGGTAAGGCGCGGCTGCAAGATCTTTCGTCTTTCGGCGTGACAGTGAGTGGTGATCCCATTTGCCCAACGCTGCCAACCGGGGCGGCCCTGATAGTCGTCGATGCAGCGGGCGACAACGTCATTGCGGTTGCCCCCGGCGCCAATGCGGCGCTCAAGCCATCCCACGTTACTGCCGCCGTCAAACAGTTTCAGCGGAGCCGCGTTCTCGTCTGCCAACTGGAAGTCCCGTTGGATACGGTAAGAGCCGCCCTTGACCAAGCACGCGTACACGGACTAACGACCATTCTGAATGCCGCGCCTGGCAATGCGGAGGCCGCCTCGTTGCTGGGAGCAACTGACGTGCTGGTGGTAAACCGGGCGGAGGCAGCCAGTCTGCTCGGACATCCAGTGAACGCGCTTGCTGAAGCAAAGGCGGCTGCGGCAGAGCTCTACGGCAGAGTTCGTGACGGGCTAATTCTCACGCTTGGACCGGAAGGCAGCATACTGGCTTCCGGTGACGGTGTGCTGCACGTCCCTGCCTGGCAGGTGCCAACCGTTGACGCCACCGCTGCCGGAGACTCATTTGTCGGCGCGCTGGCGGCGGCGTTCTCACGCGGGGATGAGTTAACAACCGCCGCCCGCTACGCGACGGCGGCCGCCGCGATTACGGTCGGGCGCTTTGGCGCGCAGCCGTCTCTGCCGACCGGCGAGGAAGTCGCCGGTTTTCTCCAGAGTCCTCCTGTTGCTGAAAGTGTCGAAGACTGCCACGATAGGGTAAGCGGCAAGTCGTGACCGCTCCGCCGGAGGATCACCAGTGACATCACCTTCATGGCAAGACGCATTGGCATGCTTTGCGTCGCAACGCATTCTCGTCATTGGAGACATGGTAGCCGACGAGCACATCTTTACGCGGGCGAGCGGGGTGTCCCGTGAGGCCCCCCTTACGGTGCTGCAGTATGTCGACCGCAAGCTCGTGCCCGGCGGCGCTACCAACGTTGCCCGCAATGCGCGAGCGCTTGGCGCTGAGGTTTGGGTCACCGGCGTGATAGGAAACGACCCGATCGGGCATGACTTGCGACAGATGCTGGAGGACGATGGCATTGACTGCGGCGACTTGCTTGCGGACGAGCGTCGGACGACCTCGACCAAGACCCGCATCTGGGCGGGCGGCGACCAACAGCCCGTGCAGCAGCAAGTATGCCGCTTGGATCGCGTTGAACGAGAGCCGATTTCGACAGCTCTTTGCCGGCAAGTGAAAGCAGATTTGGCAACGCGCATTCCCCAGGTGGACGCCATCATCATTGCCGACTACGAGATCAGCATGGTGGACGATGCCATCATCGAATCCGTTCTGCAGCGTGCGGACACGGAGCAAAAGCCGGTGACCGTCGACTCACACGGCAACCTCGCGCGCTTTCCCGGCGCCGCTACCTTCACGCCGAACCAACCGGAAGTGGAGTTCACACTGGGGCGCACCTTGGAGACGCGGGAAGAACTCGAAGAGGCCGGCGCGGCCTTGCTCGACATGCTTAGGACACAGGTGGTGCTCATCACGCGCGGCAGTGAGGGTATGTCGCTCTTTGCCGCTGGGGCGGTTCCCTACCATATCCCGGCGTTGGGCGACGGCGGCATTATCGATCCGACCGGTGCAGGAGACACGGTATCAGCCATTCTGACGTTGGCCTTGCTCGCTGGCTTACCGCCGCCCCGTGCTGCTATGCTGGCGGCAGCGGCAGCAAGCGTCGTCGTGCGCAAGCTTGGCGCGGCTGTAGCGGCTCCTGATGAGATTCTGGCTGTCCTCGCATCGGAAAAACTGTAGGGGCGTCCCTCGTGGGCGCCCAAGGTTCAGCGCGTGATGACGGCATCCAAAATACTAACTGAAATAGCGATCGTAGACCGGGTCGGCGCATTACGGCAACAAGGCCGGTCAGTCGTCTTCACCAATGGCTGTTTCGACCTGCTCCATCGCGGTCACGTCACCTATCTGGAAGCAGCGCGGGCCCTTGGCGATGTCCTGATCGTCGCCGTCAATAGCGATCGCTCCGTCCGCGCACTCAAAGGGCCATCTCGACCCTTAACGCCGGCAGAAGACCGTGCGCATGTGCTGGCAGCGCTGGCGTGCGTGGACTATGTGGTGGAATTCAACGACGAGACTGCGGAGCGCCTGGTGCAAGAGCTGCAACCCGACATTTATGTCAAGGGCGGCGACTATGCGAGAGACGAGCCGGTGGAAGCCGCGGTCGTCAGAGCCTACGGCGGCAGCGTGCGGATACTGCCCTTCACGTCCGGTTACAGCACGACAGACCTCGTGCAGCGTATCACTGCCGGTGTGGAGCAGATGGATTCCGCGCCCCCGCGCGGGGGCGAGCTTTCGCGGGAATGACGTATCATAGCGACGACTAACCGTTACCTATAACAGGAGAAGAACATACTGTGGCGCAACGCACCCTCATCATCATCAAGCCGGATGGCGTCCAACGCGGACTCGTCGGGGAAATCCTAGGCCGCTTTGAACAGCGCGGCCTGAAGCTCGTCGGCCTGAAGCTCATGTCTGTCACGCGGTCTCTCGCCGAAACCCACTATGCGGTTCATAGAGATAAACCGTTCTTCGCCGACCTTATTGAATTCATTACTGCTGCTCCCGTTGTTTGCGCAGTGATAGAGGGGCCCGAGGCGATTGCAATAGTCCGGAATCTGGTGGGAGCCACGCGGTTTACCGAGGCTGAACCCGGTTCCATTCGCGGCGATTATGCCCTCGACCTCACGATGAACCTCATTCACGCTTCCGATGCTCCCGATACCGCAGAGAAGGAAGTTGAACTCTTTTTCCGGCCGGAGGAACTCATTGACTACGCACGGGATGGTGACCGCTGGGTTACGGGATGATAGACGGCTCAGGGCGTTATACTCGTTGTTACGTCAGGTGCGGCATGGAGCCAAAGACACTGGTGGATAGACAGCAATGATCAGGTAAGGAGAGCGTATTAAAGCATGAGTGACCAACGACCGCATGTCATCCTCTTCACGACCGATCAGCACCGCGGCGATCATCTCAGTATTGCCGGTCACCCGTTGGTGGAGACCCCCAACGTTGATGCATTTGTGCAGCATGGGGCGTACTTTCCCAACGCCTACACTGAGATTCCCTCCACGACCGGTGCACGGCGATGCCTACACGGCGGGCAAGCCAGTTACGACTGCGGACTGATTGGCTATTCCGGTTTTGAGTGGCATGAGCCGAACACTCTCGCGGCGGTGCTCGCCGACGATGGCTACCACTGCATCAACGTCGGTTGGCGCAACATGCATCCCCGCCGCAAGCTCTACGGCTTCCACACCGTCATCCCCCACGATCTGCGCCAGGGCGACGACGACTACTGGGAGTGGCTTTGCCAGGAGCTTGGCCCCTATGCCCACGAGCGGATTCACGGATCCGACGCCAATGGCTGGCTGGGACGGCCCTGGGCTTACGAGGAGCGTTACCACGCCACGAACTGGACCGTGGACGTGACGATAGAACAGATAAAGAAGCGTGATCCTACCCGCCCCGTTTTCGTGTGGTGCTCGCACTTGCGCCCGCACTCGCCCTATGACCCACCGCAATTCTTCTGGGACATGTACGTTGACCGGGAACTCCCCGAAATCCCAATTGGTGACTGGGCGGAGCGGTACAACGTGCCTCAGCCAAGTCTACCGCGCGCCGCCTGGCACGGTCGGCTGACCGACGAGCAACTCCAGCGCATGCGGGCGGGCTACATGGCGTGCATTAGCCACATCGACTATCAGCTTGGATACCTTATGGAACGCGTGCAGCAGGAGTTGGGCGGCGATGTCATGTACGTATTCACCGCCGACCACGGCGACATGATGGGCGACCACAATTTGCTGCGCAAGTCGTATGCGTACGAAGGTTCGGCCCGCATTCCCTTTGTCGTCAGGTATCCCGGCAGTGTCGACGCTCCTGCCGGTACATTCGAGCATCCGGTAGGTCTGCAAGACGTTATGCCCACCATCCTGGAAGCCACTGGCACGCTCATTCCAGATTCCGTCACCGGCACAAGCATCCTGCAAGCGGCACGAGGCGGACCCTGGCGCGAGTATTTCCATGGCGAACATTCTCCCTGCTATAGCAAGGACAACGCCATGCAGTACCTGACCGACGGCAAGGAAAAGTACATCTGGTTCCCGGTGCGTGGTGAGGAACAGTTCTTCGACCTTGCCAGCGACCGGCAGGAACTCCACGATAGGGCGAATGATCCGGCCTATGCCGACCGCGTTGCACTTTGGCGCAATCGTCTCATCACCTACCTGGGCGAGCGCGGCGACGGTTTCTCCGACGGCAAACAATTGCTCGTGCGTTCCGATGGTTACGGTCCGGTTGCGGAGCAATCTGCGACAGGCTAAGAAACCTTGGTAGGGAGCGCAAAGTGCCATCTCCCGTTCGCCCTGAGCTTGCCTGTCCTGAGCTTGACGAAGGGTCGAAGGGTGAACGGGTACATCTCTCACACACAACTACCCAGCCTGGTATGTGTCGAGAATCTCTTCACCTGTTCGGTATCCGAGCGCATGGGAATGCTCTGTAAGCCTCATCCGCTATACTTAGCTTGACCAGCGAGACATCAGGGAACAGTACCGGGTCTTTGCACGGAGGCCATCAGTATGGCTGGCACAGCCGCATTCGATCCCATTACCTTCGAAGTCGTGCGCCATGCGTTGACCGAAGCCACTGAGGAAATGGCGGTGGCCCTCCGGCGCAGCGCCTATTCCACCAACATTAAAACCCGGGCCGACTTCTCGTGCGCCTTCTTCGACCGCGACCTCAACGTCGTGGCACAGGCGTTTTGCCAGGCCGTGCATTTGGGCTCACTCGTGCATCTGGTGCCAATTGCCGTGCGCGCCTACGGGCCGGAGAACATGGGTCCCGGTGACGCCGTGCTCTGCAATGATCCCTATCTCGGCGGCGTGCACTTAAACGACATCAGCCTAATTTCGCCGGTCTACTGCGATGGCGAGTTATTCGGCTACGTCGCGAACATGGCGCACCACGTGGACGTGGGCGGCGGCGCTCCCGCTAGCGTCGGCGCATTTCGCGAGGTCTATCAGGAAGGCATCATCATCCCGCCGGTTAAGCTCGTAGCAGGGGGTGAGATCGTCGAGGATGTTTTCCGTCTCATTTTGGGACAAATTCGATCCAAAAGAGAGACCGCCGGTGACTTTCGCGCCCAGATGGCCGCCAATGCCACCGGCGCACGCCGCCTGACCGAGCTTACGCAGCAGACCGGCCTTGACACGGTGAACACCTACATCCGAGAGCTGATGACCTACGCCGAGCGGCGCACCCGCGCGGAAATCGCGAAGCTGCCGCAGGGGGAGTTCTCCGCCGAGGGCTACGTGGACAACGACGGCTACACCGACGAGCCGGTTCGTCTCGTAGCCAAGATTCGCATTGACGACGACGGCATACTCTTTGATCTCAACGGCTCCGACCCGCAACGGCGCGCACCGGTAAACTCGACCTTTGCCCAGACCTTCTCCGCCTGCGCCTATAACTTGAAGACCCTCATGGACCCCGACATCCCACCCAACCAGGGATTTTACAAGATGGTGCGCATCGATGCGCCGGAAGGCACGGTGGTCAACTGCAAGCCGCCTGCTCCCGTCGTGGGAGGCTGGGAGACCCATGCGCGTCTCAATGAAGTCATCTTCAAGGCGCTGGCGCCGGTGCTGCCGGAGCGCGTACCCGCGGGCGGCAAGGCGATGCAGTGCCACGCCGGCTTCGGCGGCATCGATCCCCGTAACGGCGAGTACTACTGCTTTTTGGAGACGCTCGCCGGCGGGTACGGCGCGAGATTCCAAAGCGACGGCCCGGACGCCGTGCAAACCCACGGTCAGAACACCGAGAACGCGCCGATAGAGGAAACAGAGCGTTACTACCCAGTACGCATTCTGCGGTACGAACTGGTGGACGACTCCGATGGCCCCGGCAAGTATCGCGGCGGATTGGGCCTGCGCCGCGATTACGTCTTTCTCGATCACGAAGTCACCTTTACCGTGTTGGCGGATAGAGACAAGGCGGGGCCTTGGGGACTCTTCGGCGGTGAACCCGGCCGCCAGGCCTACTATATCCACCAACACGATGGCGCAATGGAAGTCTTGAGCTCAAAGACCACGATAGACGTGCAACCCGGCGAGATGATTCGCTACGAGACGTGCGGCGGAGGCGGCCATGGACCGCCCTGGCAGCGCGATCCAGCGAAGGTACTCAGTGACGTACGCCAGGGAAAAGTAAGCCTTGAGCGCGCGCGCACAGCCTACGGGGTAGCCATTGATCCGGAGCGGCTGGCAGTCGACCATGATGCTACAGTGAGACTGCGCGCGGCCATGCAAAACGACTGCTTTCAAGATGAGGGTGGCAAACCAGGAGCCGGGCCGTGAGCGAGGCAAGATTTCGGCTGGGCGTGGACATTGGCGGCACGTTTACCGACGCCACCTTGGTCGATGAGAGCACCGGCCAAGTGTGGAACGCTAAAGTCTCCTCCACACCGGGCGACCCGTCGCAGGGCTTTCTCACCGTCACGCAACAGATCCTCGACCGCGCCGCGTTGGCTCCGGAGACCTTGCGCTACGTTATACATGCCACGACCGTAGCTACCAACGCCATCATCGAAGGAAAAGTCGCTCCCACGGCGCTCATCACAACAGAGGGCTTTCGCGACATCCTGGAGATCGCGCGGCAAATTCGCCCGTCGCTCTATGACACGCAATTTGAGAAACCCACACCCCTCGTGCCGCGCGACCGCTGCTTCGGCGTGCGTGAACGGTTGGACGCCAACGGTAGAGTCGTTACGCCCTTGGAGGAATCCGCCGTTCCACACATTGCCTCCATCATACGGGAGGCCGGGATAGAGTCCGTTGCCGTCTGCTTCTTGCATTCGTATCTCAATGCGCAGCACGAGCAGCGAGCGGGAGAGATCCTGCGGGCTCACGAGCCGGACATTGCCATTTCCCTGTCATCAGAAGTTGCGCCGGAAATCCGCGAGTACTTTCGTGCCAGCACGACAGTCATCAATGCTGCCCTAAGGCCCATAGTCTCGCGGTATCTGGAAAATATCGAAACCCGACTCCGCTCGCAGGGCATATCATCGGAACTGCTCGTCATGCAGAGCAGTGGCGGGCTCATGACGTTTGGGGACGCCCGCCGCCGGCCGGTTTTCATGGTAGAATCCGGGCCGGCTGCCGGTGTCATCACTGCGGCGCACCTCGGGGAGTCGTTGGGCCATCACAACGTCATCTCATTCGACATGGGCGGCACGACCGCCAAGGTCGGCTTGGTGCAAGACGGCACGCCGCGCATTACCAAAGACTACGAGGTGGGTTCCGTGGCCCAGCCGGGCAGCGGCGGCTTCCGGGCAGGAGGCTATCCAATTCGGACACCCGTTATCGATCTGGTAGAAATCGGCGCCGGCGGCGGCTCTATCGCGTGGATCGACCCCGGCGGCGTCCTGCGCGTGGGACCCCGGAGCGCGGGGGCTGATCCCGGTCCGGCTTGCTACGGTCAAGGCGGCACTGAACCAACGGTCACCGACGCAAATCTGGTCCTGGGCCGTCTCAACCCCGGCTACCTATTGGGTGGAGACCTCACGTTGGAAAGCACGCTCGCGCATGCGGCAATTGAGGAACACATTGCCAAGCCGCTGGGTTTAGATGTGGTCAGGGCCGCGCATAGCATTGTCGAAATCGCCAACGTGGCGATGATCAACGCGCTGCGCCTTGTCTCAGTGCAACGCGGCCATGATCCCCGCGAGTTTGCGCTCACCGCCTTTGGCGGGGCCGGGCCGCTGCATGCCAACCGTCTGGCGCACGAGATGAACATACCGGCTACTGTCATTCCCACGAGCCCGGGTACGGCCTCCGCGCTGGGTCTCCTGGTCACCGACATCACCTACGACTACGCCACTACGCTCATCGAACGTGTCGACCGCCTCGAACCGAGAGCGGTAGCGGATGTCTTCACGGATCTCAGGCAGCAAGGTACCGCAGCCCTTGCAGCCGCGGGCGTCGCAACAGCCGACATGGCCTTCGTCCAGCACGTCGACTTGCGCTACGTCGGACAGAGCTACGAGCTTACGCTGCCGTATCCCGATGGCGAGGCGACCGGCGTTGACTTTGGTGATCTCTTGCATGAGTTCCACGGAGAGCACAATCGCGTGTACGGCCATAGCGTGCCTGGTGAGCCGGTCGAGACCGTGAACTTGCGGCTCACGGCGCTCGGCACCATTGTGAAACCACCACTCTTGGAGAAGAGCGGCGCTGAGCATGATCTCCGCGCAGCGCAGCGGGACAGTCGTCCGGTGTACTTCGGCGAGGTGGATGAGTTCGTGGACTGCCCCATCTATGATCGCTACCGATTAAGCGCTGGGACAGAGGTGCCCGGCCCCGCGATCGTGGAAGAATACGATTCTACGACCGTGATTCATCCGGGATACTACGCAGCGGTGGATCAATACGGTACACTACTGATAACTCGGGCAGCGAATACGTAATCGGAGACGGGCCTGGCTCTAAGAAAGACCGCCTGGCGCGTCGCTCCGACGGAAGAAGGGAAACAGATGGCTGAGACCGCTGACGTTGTCGTCGTAGGTGGTGGCAGCACCGGTACGAGTATTGCCTGGCAGCTTGCCAAGATGGGCGCCGGCCGGGTGGTCCTGCTCGAACGTCGCGGCCTCGCGGCCCAAGCCACCGGTGTTACCGCTGGAATTGTGCGCACGCACTATACCCACGAGACGCTGGCGCGCATGGCTCTCCGTGCGCGGCAGGTGTTTGAGAACTTCGATGAGGTAGTTGGCGGAGACGCGGGTTTTCGCCAGACCGGCTTCCTCGCGCTGCTGGGACCGGATGATTTCGAGACGGTAGCGGCAAACGTCGCCATGCACCGCGACCTCGGCATCAATACGTACATACTTTCGCCTGACGAGATTCGCGAAGTAGAGCCACGTTTGGCCTTGTTCGGCATCGGCGCGGCGGCCTGGGAACCGGAATCGGGGTATGCCGACCCTGTGCGCACGACGCTCAGCTTTGCTAATGCGGCGCGACGCCACGGTGCTGAACTGTGCGTGGGCGTGGGGGCCGCACGGCTGGTTGCCGACGCAAGCGGCATAACCGGGGTTGAGACAAACGCAGGGCGCATTGCTACACGCTCCGTCATCGTGGCCAACGGCTTCTCGTCCCGCGGTCTCGTCGCGCCCCTTGGCATCGAGTTGCCCCTCACTCCCATACGGCATGCCGTGGCGCTCATGCAACGGGCCGATCACTTTGGAAAGTCCCACCCAATAATCTCTGACCGCGTACTGGGAAGCTACTACCGCCCCCGCGAGGACGGACACACGATGGTCGGCAAGACCGCTCCCTACGACGGCGAGGAAGATCCGCACGTGGACGACTCTCCTGCCGCAAGTCCGGACGTGCTGCAGACCCTTGCCGGACGCTATCGGCGTCGCTTCCCTAATCAAGGAGCGCCCGCGGTAAATGCTACGACATCCGGCCTCTACGACTGTTCGCCGGACCTTCAGCCGCTGCTTGGCGCGGTGCCTGACGTAGCGGGCTTGCACCTGGCCGTGGGGCTGAGCGGTCATGGCTTCAAGCTCAGTCCCATTTTCAGCCAGATGCTGGCTGAGCAATTGCTGACAGGCGAAAGTACACAGTTTGACATTACACTGTTCAGTCCGGCACGCTTTATCCAAGAACGGCGCATCGTGCCGCAGCACGCGTATTCGGTTTCGACACTTTAGAAAGCACCCAATAGAACGCGCGAGTTTCCGAGAGGCGCAATTTCCCATCTAAGAATTCAGCGGGCAGAGCTTTGAGAAAGGAGGGCGATGGAGTGTTCAAACAAGCGCCCGCGAGAGGCCAAAAGTGATGTAGTCCGAGTGTGTCCGGCAGCGTGACCGGCACACGAAAAGGAGACCACGGGAGGTCACAAGCAATGTCTAGAGGCAGTGGATTTACAACTCGACGGCGTTTCCTGGCCGGCGTTGCCGGTCTGACCGGGGCCGCCATCGCCGCGGCCTGCGGCACCGTGCCAGTTGCGGATAGCGGCGAGATGATGGAGGAGAAGGAGGCGCCCAAGGAAGCGGAAGCAGCGCCAGAGGCGGAAGTCGTAGAAGTCGTGTGGGCCTGCTACGACCTGCAGGAGCATCGCAATAAGACCCTGCGGGAGATGGCGGAAGTCTGCAACAACTCCTTGGAGAACATTGAGACCAAACTTGAGATCGTCACTGAGAACTTCCTAGAGAAGATCCGCACCGAGTTCGTCGCCGGCACCACCACGTACGACATTGTCGTGAACCAGATTAACTGGGTGCAGGCTGGCGCGCGCCAGGGCATGTTCCTGCCTATCAGCGACTACATGAAGCGAGACGGCGTATCCCGCGATGACTACCTTGACTCCTCTTCCTGGGACGTCAACGGCGTCATGTACGGCTTGGCCTTCCTCGGCGGCGGCGACGCCATCTACTTCAACAAGGAAATCTTCGACAACGAGGGCGTCCCGTACCCGGAGTTGGGCACGACGTTAGATCAGTTGCTGGATGGCGCGACCCAGATGACGAAGCAAACCGGAGACCAAACTACCCAGTGGGGCTATAACTTCGGCTATGCCTCCTTGGAGGTTAACCTGGGCAGCTTCGTGCTCGACCATGGCGGTCAAGTGCTCAATGAAGCCCGCGATCAAGCCCTCTACGGCGAGGACCAGAATGCTATCGCCGGCGCTCAGATGTATGTGGACATGATCCTCAAGCATCGGGTGGTGCCCTGGGGCGAAGAGCGTTCTGAGTTGCGCAAGGAAGGCGGCGGCGGGCGTCACATCGGCACCGGCAAGTTCGCCATGTCGCAGATTACGCTGATTCCGCTCAAAGGCGCCTATGAGGTGCTCGGCGACCGGCTGGGCATCGCCCCGCTCGGCACCGGGCCCGCGGGCACCCGCAGCCCGGCCACCGGCAGCAACGCCTGGAGCATCATGGCGCTCACCGAGGTTCCCGACGAGGCCTGGGAGGTCTTCCACGTTCTGTCCCAGAAGGAAGCGCAAGACCTCTACGCCGTGCACGCATTTCCGGGTCTCTTTGCATCGGCCAACGTGTTCCTGGACAACTACCCGGGCATGGACTGGGACATCGTCTTGGATCACTGGCGGGATGATGGACGCGACTTCTTCCTGACGCCGGAAACCGGCGAATTCTGGACGACCGCAAACCAGCATCTCCAGCCGATGTACACCGGCGAGAGCACCGTTCAGGAGGCGATGAAAACGTCCGCCGACGCTGTTAACGAACTCTTCGCGCAGCGCCCGGACGACTGGAACTAGGCGCTTTGGTAGAGGGGTGCGCCGAGGCGTATCCCTCTGCTTCGTACTCCGCGGTAGCGCAGGTTTGAAACCTGCGCCCACTGACCGGAGCCCAGAAGGCGCCTCATTCCGTCACTCCGGCGCAGAGCTTGCCCCGTACTTGGTGCGGGGCGAGCGTGCGCGGGAATAATGGAGTCTGTCTTGCTTTCTATGGTGACGACGGGCTATGCGCTGGCTGCGTTCACGGCAGTAACGGTGCCGGGGTCGGGCTACTTGCATAGCAAAACCCGATGCAGACCTAGCGAGCGCAGGTTTGAAACCTGCGCTACCATGACTTTCTACCTAACCGGAGCACATCCATGACCGTCCGCGAACTCTATGAAGCCGCCATAGAACTCGGCATCGCCCTTGATCCCCGTAGCCAGGAGACCCTTGACGCTGAACTCGCGCGGCGCAAGGAGGAATTCGAGGCTCTGCCGGAGTGGAAGAAACCCTATTTCGATCACGAGCGGCTGCGCAATCCTTACGGCGACGTGCGCATCGTCAACGGGCCGGAAGATGCTGAAGTTTTTACGGCGCTCGCGGGCATCAACATCGGCACGGACGAATTCCTCATTGCCGACCGCCTAAAAGACAAGGGCGTGCCGCTTGACGCCATCATTGCCCACCACACCAGCGGCACCGGCATCGGCCGCTCGCACATCGACGACATCACACTCATCAACATCGACATCTTTGTCCGTGAGGGCGTGCCGCGCAAAGAAGCGGAGAAAGTCTTACTGCCTTGGATCGATGAGTGGCGCACCGGCTCCGACG
>VXOZ01000129.1 GCA_009839775.1 Chloroflexota bacterium
CAGGGTGTCGCCTTGGGCGTGGCCGCCACTGCCGGTGACGCCGGAGACCAGGCTGACGGTCACGGCCGCGTTGGAACCGGTGTAGGAGGCGGTGTCGGTGCCATCCCCACCGGTCAGGGTGTCGGCACCGGCGAGACCGGTGAGGGTGTCGTTGCCGGCCCCACCGCTGAGGCTGTTGGCGGAGGTATTGCCGGTCAGGGTGTCGCCATGGGCGGAGCCGGTCAGGTTCTCGATCGTGGCCAGAGTGTCGCCCTGGGCATGGCCGCCGCTATGCGTTCCGGTGTTCAGGTTGACGGTCACAGCCGCGTTGGAGCCGGTGTAGGAGGCGGTGTCGGTGCCGTCCCCGCCGGTCAGGGTGTCACCGCCGGCGAGGCCGACGAGGGTGTCGTTGCCGGCGGTGCCGCTGAGGCTGTTGGCGGAGGCATTGCCGGTCAGGGTGTCGCCATGGGTGGAGCCGGTCAGGTTCTCGATGGTGGCCAGGGTATCGCCCTGGGCGTGGCCGCCGCTGCCGGTGCCGCTGGTCAGGCTGACGGTCACGGCCGCGTTGGAACCGGCGTAGGAGGCGGTGTCGTTGCCGGCCCCACCGGTCAGGGTGTCGCCGCCGGCGAGGCCGGTGAGGGTGTCGTTGCCGGCCCCACCGCTGAGGCTGTTGGCATTGGCATCGCCGGTGAGGGTGTCGTTGTGGCCGGAGCCGGTCAGGTTCTCGATGGTGGCCAGGGTATCGCCCTGGGCGTGGCCGCCACTACCGGTTCCGCTGGTCAGGCTGACGGTCACGGCCGCGTTGGAACCGGCGTAGGAGGCGGTGTCGTTGCCGGCCCCACCGGTCAGGGTGTCGCCGCCGGCGAGGCCGGTGAGGGTGTCGTTGCCGGCGGCACCCTGGAGGTTGTTGGCCGAGGCATCGCCGGTGAGCGTGTCACCATGGCCGGAGCCACTGATGATTTCAATGCTGGTGAAGGTGTCGCCCTGGGCGTCGCCGGTGTGCGTCCCGGTGTTCAGGTTGACGGTCACGGCGGCGGCCGCGCCGGCGTAGCTGGCGATGTCGGTGCCGTTCCCGCCGTCCAGGGGGTCGGCCCCGGCGCGGCCGACGAGGGTGTCGTTGCCGGCGGCACCGCTGAGGCTGTTGGCATTGGCATCACCGGTGAGGGTGTCGTTGTGGCCGGAGCCGGTCAAGTTCTCGATGGTGGCCAGGGTATCGCCCTGGGCGTGGCCGCCACTACCGGTTCCGCTGGTCAGGCTGACGGTCACGGCCGCGTTGGAGCCGGCGTAGGAGGCGGTGTCGGTGCCGTTTCCGCCGGTCAGCGCATCTGCCCCGGCGAGACCGGTGAGGGTGTCATTGCCGGCGGCACCGCTGAGGCTGTTGGCATTGGCATCGCCGGTGAGGGTGTCGCCATGGCCGGAGCCAGTCAGGTTCTCGATCGTGGCCAGGGTGTCGCCCTGGGCATGGCCGCCGCTGCCGGCGCCGCTGGTCAGGCTGACGGTCACGGCCGCATTGGAGCCGGCGTAGCTGGCGGTGTCGGTGCCGTCCCCACCGGTCAGCGCATCTGCCCCGGCAAGACCGGTGAGGGTGTCATTGCCGGCGGCACCGCTGAGGGTGTTGGCATTGGCATCGCCGGTGAGGGTGTCGCCATGGCCGGAGCCGGTCAGGTTCTCGATCGTGGCCAGGGTATCGCCTTGGGCGTGGCCGCCGCTGCCGGTGCCGCTGGTCAGGCTGACGGTCACGGCTGCGTTGGAGCCGGTGTAGGAGGCGGTGTCGGTGCCGGCGTTGCCGGTTAGCGTGTCAGCTCCACCGAGGCCGATAAGGGTGTCGTTGCCAGCCCCACCGGTGAGGGTGTTGGCATTGGCATCGCCGGTCAGGGTGTCGTTGTGGCTGGAGCCGGTCAGGTTCTCGATCGTGGCCAGGGTGTCGCCCTGGGCGTGGCCACCGCTGTGTGTCCCGGTGTTCAGGTTGACGGTCACGGCCGCGTTGGAGCCGGTGTAGGAGGCGGTGTCGGTGCCGTTTCCGCCGGTCAGCGTGTCGCCGCCGGCGAGGCCGACGAGGGTGTCGTTGCCGGCGGCGCCCTGGAGGGTGTTGGCATTGGCATCGCCGGTCAGGGTGTCGTTGTGGCTGGAGCCGGTCAGGTTCTCGATCGTGGCCAGGGTGTCGCCCTGGGCATGGCCGCCGCTGCCGGCGCCGCTGGTCAGGCTGACGGTCACGGCCGCGTTGGAGCCGGCATAGGAGGCGGTGTCGGTGCCGGCGTTACCGGTCAGTGTGTCGGCTCCACCGAGGCCGATGAGGGTGTCGTTGCCGGCGGCACCCTGGAGGTTGTTGGCATTGGCATCGCCAGTCAGGGTGTCGCCATGGGCGGAGCCGCTGATGATTTCAATGCTGGTGAAGGTGTCGCCCTGGGCATCCCCGGTGTGCGTCCCGGTGTTCAGGTTGACGGTCACGGCGGCCGCCGCGCCGGCGTAGGAAGCGGTGTCGGTACCGGCCCCGCCGTCCAGGGGGTCGGCACCGGCAAGACCGACGAGGGTATCGTTGCCGGCGGCACCCTGGAGGCTGTTGGCATTGGCATTGCCGGTGAGGATGTCGCCATGGCCAGAGCCGGTCAGGTTCTCGATGGCTGTGAGGGTGTCGCCTTGGGCGTGGCCGCCGCTGCCAGTGCCGCTGGTCAGGCTGACGGTCACGGCCGCGTTGGAGCCGGTGTAGCTGGCGGTATCGGTGCCGGCCCCGCCGTCCAGTACGTCGTTGTCGGCGCCACCGTTCAGCGTGTCGTTGCCGTTGTTGCCGTTCAGCGTGTCGACACCATCGTTGCCGAACAGCATGTCGTTGCCGTCGTTGCCGTTCAGTGTGTCGCAGCCGTTGTTGCCAAACAGCGTGTCGTCACCGGCGCCACCGTTCAGCGTATCGCAGCCGTCGCCTCCCCTAAAGTTGTTGGCATTGGCATCGCCGGTGAGGATGTCGTTGTGGTCGGAGCCGATCAGGTTCTCGATGGCGGTGAGGGTGTCGCCCTGGGCGTAGCCGCCACTGCCCGTGCCGGTGGCCAGGTTGACGGACACCGCGGCGTCGGACCCGGCGTAGTCCGCGGTGTCCGTCCCGGTCCCGCCATCCAGCGTGTCGTTGCCAGGGCTGCCGATGAGGAAGTCATTGCCGCCCTTGCCGGTCAGCGTATCGTCGCCTTCGTAGCCTTGGAGGACGTTGTCTCCATCATCGCCGACGAGGAAGAGGGCAATGGCCAAACCAGCGAAACGCTCGATATTGACGAGGGTGTCGCCTTCTCCGTGGCCGCCGCTGGTGGTATACGTCCCGTCGGTGGTGATGGTGAGGTCCACCGAAGCGTAGGGTCCCGAGTAGTACACGGTGTCTGTACCGGGACCACCGTCCAGCTTGTCGGCGCCGGGACCGCCGTCCAGCCGGTCATCGCCGGGACCGCCGTCCAGCTGGTCATCGCCGGGACCGCCGTCCAGCTGGTCGTTGCCGGGACCGCCGTCCAGCTGGTCGTTGCCGCCGTGCCCCTTGAGAATGTCATTGCCGCGGTTGCCGTACACCTTGTCGTTGCCGCCCCACCCCGACAGGCATTCATGGTCGCGATCTCCGGTCAGCGTATCTTCTCCCGGATAGACGTGGTCGGTTGTATAAACGTAACTCGTCCGTACCACAGGGCCGAGGGCGTCGCCCCGCCGCGGCCGTATCCAGATATTGTAGTAGTAGTATTCGCAGGGCAGACCGCTGAGGGTGGTGTACAACGTGCCGTCCAACCACTCGGCTGGAGGGGAGCCGGAGATTCCTTTCCAGCCCGGTATTCCCCGGAAGCCGCTCCAGTGAGCGGGGACCCCTTCGTACCAGTATTCATAGGTGAGCGTGTCGTCACCGGGATCGTCCCAGAACAGGGTTACCTCCTGCGCGCCATCGTTCCAAGTCTTCCAGGCATCGAAACCCGTGATCAGGGGAATGCTCACGTCGAAGAGGGTAACGAAAGCCAGACTTTCGAAGCAGTAGGTTCGGCTGCCCGCCACCGCCTGCAGCAAAATTCCGTAGGTCCGCTCGTTGACGAGGCCGGACACCGTGTGCGAAGTGGTACCGGCGTTGCTGCCGGGGACATCACGCCAGACACCGCGATGGACACCAAACCCGTTGCCTTCCTGGAGCATGTACTGGTACTTGGTGATGGCGGAGATGCCGGGGTCGTCCCAACCCACCCTGACGCTGCCGTTGCTGAAGGTGACTTCGATGTTGGTTATCTTCTTGGACTGGGCCCGGCAATCAAACATGGGGAAGAGGTTCGCGTTGAGCCCTCCGCTCACCCACACTTCAATGTCGGTGCGGCGCATTGCAATCAGTTCATTGTCGTCGTCGAGAATCTTGAACTCCATTTGATATACGCCGTTCTCGGGAACGGTGATGTCGGTGCTGGTCTGGTCAACAGGCAAGGAACGCTGGTTTCCTCCCTGGTCCTGGGCTTGGGAATCCGTCCCAGTTCGCCACCAGCGCAGTGAGTAGGAGGCCGCGTCAGGGACCGAGTCCCAGGATGCAGTGATGGTCCTGGACTGAAGTTTGCCGGCGGCGTTCAGGGTAGGCGCCACATGAAATACGGCCGCTGGCAAGACGTTCACCGTCTGGTCGACCTTCGGTCCGCAGCCGCCGTCGTTGCAGGCATTCAGGCGGATCACCCACCGGTTATGGCCGGACATGGTGATGGTGGCACTGGTCTCGGAGATGGTGGTTTGGTTGCCCGGATCAAAGTTGCCGTCGGCCTGCCGCCAGCTCAGCTTATAGGAAGTCGCACCGTCGACGGCATCCCACGTCGCCGCGAGGTTCAGCTCGCCCGGCGTGGTGCTGACGGCAAAGTTCTCCGGCAGGCCTGGTGGGTCGGTCAGAGACAGTTCAACGGCCTGCCCGGTGAAGCCAGGCGTACTGTCGCCGCCCTCGACGGCCCGTTTCAAAGGGGTGTCGTCGTCGTGGGTGTAGTCCAGGGTGACGGTCTGGCCGTCCACAAGTGCCGCAGTCAAATCCAGGGTGATCACAGCACCGCTGGCGGTCACGCTCTTGACCGTAATAGTCCCGGTGGAATCATCCTCGTTGACCACGCTGACCGTGAACTGTTCGACAGTTGGCACGGGGCTTCCCTGTACCGCTTGATTGAAGGTCAGCTTGACGGCCTCTTGGCTTGCCGTAGCGCTCAGCAGCGCGGGATGGCTCTCCCAGTCGATGAGGAAATCGCCCTTCACCGATGCGGACAGGCCATCGGGATCGGTGGCAGTCAGGGTAACCGTCGTTGTCAACGGGTCGGGTAGGGCCGGGACAAGCGCGTTCCAGTCGGCGTCGGCATCCGCCTCGAAGAACACCTGCGAGGTTGCCTCGATGGGACGGGAATTTTGCGTCAACTGTTCTTCAGTGGGAATACCGAGCTCTTGTACCAGTGAGCGATGGTCGGCAAGGACGGAGACGGTGTAGGTCAGCTCATCGCCGTCCGGGTCGGAAAAGACGCCATGGAAGGGCTTGCTGACGGATGTTCCCCGCGGCGCATTGTTCCGATTGACGAAGGAGTTGTAGTTCTCTGCCTGTGTATTGACCGTCGGTGCTCGGTTGGGCACCGGCGTGGGTGTGGGGCCCGGTGTGGGTGTGGGTTCCGGTGTCGGAGTCGCCGTCGGTTCCGGTGTCAGAGTCACCACCGTCGGTTCCGGTGTTGATACCAGCTCGCTCCATGTAACGGTGATGGGGTCCGACATGGCCGCATCCCCGGTGTCATAGGTGACCGTAACCCGGAATGCCTGGGTTAGGGGATCCTTGACGAGATATGAAAAGGTGGCATTCCTCCCCACAACATGCCAACTGTCGCCAAGTTCCATTTCCCATTGGTATGAAGGTGTCTTTTCCGACGGAGGGTTGGAGATGACCGCCCGCAGCTCGGCGGCTTCTTCCAGCTGAGGATTGGTGGAGCTGGCCGTGATGGAAACCCACAATGACAGAGGCGTAGGTGTGGGCGTGGGCCCGGGGGTCGCTGTAGGTTCCGGCGTGGGTGTGGGCGGGGGTTCGATCCACGTAACGGTGATGGGGTCCGACGTGGCCGAAGGCCCGGACTCGTAGGAGACTGTGACTCGGAACTCCACAGGCCCAGGGCTGCCGACGGCAATTGGGAAGTTGACACCACTCTCAGACAGGGAGGGCTGCCAGCTGCCGTCCAGGTACAGTTCCCATTGATATGAAGGTGTCTCTCCCGACCGAGGGTTGGTGATGACCGCCCGCAGCTCGATGGCTTCTCCCGCCAGAGGGTTGGTGGTCTGGCCGTGAGCCGTGACGGAGACCTGCAATGGCAAAGGTGTCGCTGTGGGTTCCGGTGTGGGAGTTGCTGTGGGCTCGGGCGTGGATGTCGCCGTGGGTTCCGGTGTGGGAGTTGCTGTGGGCTCGGGCGTGGGTGTGGGTTCGGGTGTTGGGGTCGCCGTCGGTTCCGGCGTGGGTGTAGGCGGGGGTTCGATCCACGTAACAGTGACAGGGTCCGACGTGGCCGAAGGCCCGGACTCGTAGGAGATAGTGACCC
This sequence comes from Chloroflexota bacterium, assembly GCA_009839775.1. GTDB lineage: Bacteria > Chloroflexota > UBA11872 > VXOZ01 > VXOZ01 > VXOZ01. Next base: position 6,516 of record VXOZ01000129.1, read on the forward strand.
GGAACTCCACAGGCCCGGGGCTGCCGACGGCGATTGGGAAGTTGGCACTGCCCTCGGACAGGGAAGGCTGCCAGCTGCCGTCCAGGTAAAGCTCCCATTGATACGAAGGTGTCTTTCCCGACTGGGCGTTAGTGATAACTGCCCGCAGCTCGATGGCTTCTCCCGCCAGAGGGTTGGTGGCTTGGCCGTGAGCCGTGACGGAGACCTGCAATGGCAAAGGTGTCGGTGTGGGCGTTGGTGTCGGTGTGGGCGTTGGGGCCGGTTCCACCGTGAATTGCTTCGCGGCAGGTTCCCCGCAGCCCGCGTCGTGACAGGCTTGTACCCGCACTACCCACTCGCCATAATCGGCCACGGTGATGCCAGTTTCGGAGGACTCCACCTCCACACCTTCGTTCAGCTTCTCCTCCTTGTCCACCGAACGCCAGCGCACCCAGTAACGGCTGGTGACGTCAATGTCGTCCCAGTCCAGCGATACGTCCAGCGAACCTGGCTCGGTGTCGATCCGCAATCCGGTCGGCTCGGGAGGGGGCTCGACCATGAATTGCTTCGCGGCGGGTTCCCCGCAGCCCGTGTCGTTGCAGACTTGCACCCGCACCACCCATTCGCCATGGTTGGCCACGGTGATGGTCGCGTCGGAGGACTCCACCTCCACGCCTTCGTTCAGCTTCTCCTCCCTGTCCACCGAACGCCAGCGCACCCAGTAATGGTTAGTGACGTCAACGTCGTCCCAGTCCAGCGATACGTCCAGCGAACCTGGCTCGGTGTCGATCCGCAATCCGGTCGGCTCGGGAGGGGGCTCGACCATGAATTGCTTCGCGGCGGGTTCCCCGCAGCCCGTGTCGTTGCAGACTTGCACCCGCACCACCCATTCGCCATGGTTGGCCACGGTGATGGTCGCGTCGGAGGCCTCCACCTCCACGCCTTCGTTCAGCTTCTCCTCCTTGTCCACCGAACGCCAGCGCACCCAGTAATGGCTGGTGACGTCAACATCGTCCCAGTCCAACGACACGTCCAGTGATCCGGCCTCGGTGTCGATCCGCAATCCGGTCGGCTTGGCCGGTACCGCCGAGTTGTCGTCAGCCCACACCGAACTTCCGCCGGTCCCGGTCGCAACCAGGGCAACGGCGAACACGAACAGCAGCATTGCAAGGCCGCGCGGCCGCTGCCGGTGCAGGCACGGGGTGGGATCGGGAAGCCTCATGCTGTCGGTTCCGATACGGCTGAGGGGTTGGGTTCAGCGGTGTAGAAAGTCGGGGAAGGCAGACCAACAGGCTGCCCATCCAGAGCAGACCGGCATCTCCAGGCACACTACTCCGACGGACCCTTCAAAGCCCGCCGGGCGCCGGGTTCGCAGGCTGCGTGGACCGCGTTCCAGGCTTCCTCCACCTTGAAACCGGTACACCGCCCCGACAGTCAACCCGCAGGGAGCGAACATCAACCGCCTGCGGACACTGCTCCCGCAGCTCCGCCACCGTCTCAAGAATTCTGTCTTCAATGGCCCAGTTACCGCTGTCCGCGTTACTAGAGACGCTCTGCTCGGGGCGGACCGCTCACAACTCACGTTGCTCGAACAAACGGCCCCTTCCTTCGGGCGGGTTGGCGCAGTGGACCTTGACGATTGCGTGGGCGCCGGGATGGATGCAAGGCGCATCCCCAACCCCGTGACCCGCCATCCAATAACACAATCCTACTCCAGTCACGGGCAGGATGCAAGTTGTTTTTCACTGTATATCACTTAATCATCACTAAAACCCTTAATTGTTCACGATATCATTTCACTTATGCGCCGCCATGGACACAGGGTACCTTCATCACACCCGCACACGATTTAAGGCGTACCTGTGCCCTTGTGTCGGACAGCGACGCTCGTCATCGGCTTGGGTTCCCGCGCCAAGTCTCCGGGCCGCTCACGGCTGGCAGTAGGGCCCGGGGGTGCACATCACGACCCACCTCCCGTCGGCGCGAATGCCGGAACCCGGAGAATGCCGTTGTCGCGAGCGACGCCGTCGGGGCTCGCTCATCCTTGCCCTCAAGGAGCGAGCGACCGGGCCCCCTCAAGGGTCGTCCAGTCCAGTTGGCCCGCAGCTTTGGAAGATGCGCTGTGCGGGCCTACATCCCAGACACGGAGTCCCGGCTTTGCGAGGGTGGCAGCCCCCGACTCCGGCCTGTGCAGTCTGGGTAGGGGTGTGTCAAGGAAGCTGTTCCTGGAACAGCTTGGTCCGGTCGGTCTCGGGATTGTCCAAGAACGTGTCCGGGGTGACCACCTCCACAATCTCGTCGGCGTCCATGAATACGAGGCGGTCTGCCACTTCGCGGGCGAATGCCATTTCATGAGTCACGGCCAGGATGGTCGTGACCAGAATGTCGTGCCGCGAATGCAGTCGGGCCCGTTCCACGCGGGGATCTTCCGATGTCGTCGAGGCAGTCCACCAGGGGGACGGCGGCGCAGGGAGTGGTGGTCATGAGGGGAAACTCCGGACTGGGAGACGACAACCCCGGTTATATCCCGTCCCCATCTCCCCAACTCATAATGCGATTGCCCTGGATCATCTCCGGATCAAGTGCGGATGTGGGCTCGTCAAACAGTATGATTTTGGGTTTCATGGTCAGACCCAGAACAGGGTGCCAATGAAGAAGCAGACCTCGCAGCGAGTTCCCAGCGAGTCTGGATTGTCCAGGGTGACCCAGCCATACCGAACCGGTTCGTGATGCTGACCAGAGCCACTGGCATCGTGTCCTTGAACAGCGAAATGAACTGGCCGATGTTGACGGGGATGACCGCCTTCGGGACCTGAGGCAAGATTACGAACATCATCGATTGGGCCTTGTTTAGGCCCAGGGATCACGTGGCCTGGTACTGTCCGTTGGTGATCGACTGCGGGCTTCACATGCCCACCACGATCCAGATGCGCCAAATGGGTTCAATGGGATAGCGGTCCTTTGCCATCGGGATCAGGTTGGCCCGCATGACGGACCACTCCGCAGTCTCGGTGACCCATGTGAGGAAGGGATTGGCCACCAGCATCAGCCCGGCCAGCACTCGTGCTGGCCGGATGGAGTCGAGTGCTGAGCCAAACAGGTTACCCTTGATCCAGCCGAAGGCTTGGTGGGGGGGCAAGGCCGAGGGGTTGGTGTAGTAGTGGCCATGGTTACGGCTCCACCAGCTGCAGGTGGCGGTTGTAGATGTTCAGAATGAGCGACGTGATCAAGCTGAACAGCAGGGGACACCCATCAGCAACAGGAAGATTTCAATGGTGCGGCCGGTCTGGTTGAGGGTTAATAGTCTGTTGTAAAAAAACCGGATAGTTGCTGGTCACCGCCAGTGAAGAGTTCTTGGTCAAGCCCAGATAGATGCTGACGACACTGTTTCAATCCCGTTGATATGAGTTCCAGGCCTGGCAAGTGACAAGGAGCCGACCGGGGCGATTGCATCTAAATTGGGGGTGGGACGCCGTGAGTTGAGGCGTGGCTACCATGGGCGGTTCCGGATTGAGCCTGTGGAGAACCCCTCATGGAGAGCCCGATGCCCCCGTCCCTGGTCGAGACCCTGGGAACGCCGGGGATCCGCGGGTCGACCGCACGACGCTGTACAACCTGACGGACATCCTGGTGCTGTCGGTGCCGGGTCATCGGCGGCGCGGACAGTTTCGTGGCGATCGCCCTCTTGGGCCGGCTCGACGAGGCCTGGCTGCGCACCGTATTGGGATTCCCTCGTCGTACGCTTTGCCATGCTCCTCCCCTGCCCGCCATCGGTACTGTGAGGGGCTGTTCCTATGGCATGAAGGTTCGTTGTCCTGCCAAGCAGACAGGATGGGGCCCAGAGGCGGCGGTGGACCCGGCTCTGCCTGCGGCCCCGACCCGGTTCCTACGGGCCGCCGGCCGCGCCCTGGCCCAGGCACCCTGACGCGCAGCCCCGCTTCCGATACGCAAGGCCCTCCGCCGGCCCCGCGGCCCCGCGCCCGCGGATAGACCTGCACGGCTCTCTCACAGCCCAACCGGTTGCATGGCCGTCCACGCGGCCTGCCCCTCCGCATCGCCGCCACGCCCCCCGGACCGCGGGGCCAGGGCGTGCGGGTCGGCCGCCGCTCTCCCACACCCGAAGCCGCACACATGGCAGTGCGCCCCGGGTGCCGGGTGGTCGCTCCAGGCCCCCTGCAAACACGGTACAATCACTGATAGTTCACTTTGGTCACCAATTTTCATTGTTTGCTAGAATGCCGGTCTGGCTTGGTAGATGCTTGCAGGGGGTTGTGATGAGGACGCAGTCTAAATTGGGGGGGGGTGACAGGGATATGTGCGGCTCCGGATATGGGGTACAGGCGGCTGCCAAGGATGTCCGGACCGCCGGTGTACAGCGTGCTGTGGCGGCGCAGCGGGTTGACAGACCGCGCGGACAGCTGTGTGCCCGTTTGGGCTGTGTCGGAGGCATGCAGGGCGGCCCGCGGGGTGTGTGGCCGCGGGGCCGGTGACGGGGGTTGTGCGCAACGGAGGCGGAGCTGTGCGTCAGGGTCCCTGGGCCAGGGCGCGGACGGTCGGAGGCCCGTAGGGACCGGGCCGGGGCCGCAGCCAGAGCCGCGTCCACCAGCGTCCCCGGGCCAGCAGGGCCCCGAGGCAGGCCATGCCCTGGCGCAGGAGGCTGAGACGCCGGGGGCGACCGCAGCCGTGCGGGGTTGCGGCCGAGGGCGGCGGCTTCCTCCCGACGCGTGCCGTGGGCGACCGCCAGCAGCGTGGCCACGGCCAGCACCAGCCAGCGCCGCCCCGCGCGCACGGGGTCGGTGCGCCGCGTGCGCTGCCACTGCCAGCCGGCCCGCTTGAGCCCCCGGAAGCCCTGCTCAATCCAGTCCCGGCAGGCATACAGGGTCGCGTCCGTGCGCTGGGGCGGCGTGTCCGTCAACAGGACCCAGGGATGCTCATGTCCCCGCCCGTGGAGCACCACCAGTGTGCCCGGCAGGGGGCTGTGGCGGGGCGAGGCCACCCCGCGGCCCACCCACAGCGTGCCCTCGCCCCCACCCCAGGCCGCCGCCGGACGGGCCTCGCTCTGCCCCTCGGGCCCAAAGGTCAGGTCGGGGTCGCAGCGCAGGCAGGGATGCCAGCCCACGCCCGGATCCGGCGCCAGAGCCGGGGGCTGTACAGGCCCCGGTCACACAGCACATGGACTTCCATCCCCGGCGGCACGGCCGGGGCCAGGAGGTCCAGCAGACGGCACAGGATGGCCATCCAGGAGAGCGACGCCTGCGCGGGCACCAGGCGCCAGGCCACCGGCAGGGCCGTTTGGTTGAGAACCACGCTCACCGTCAGGGCCACCAGCCGGTCCGCCTGGTGGGTGGGGTCCTTGACAGGTGTATGCGTACATATGTTCTAGGGTCCCGATGTCGATAAAGTGGG
>VXOZ01000253.1:0-1287 GCA_009839775.1 Chloroflexota bacterium
TTCCGTGAGTCCCCTGTTCGATAAGTATACGGACCGAGCGAAGCGGGTGCTCATGCTTGCGCAAGAAGAGGCGCGCCGCTTCAACCACAACTACATCGGCACCGAGCACCTACTCTTGGGTTTGGTGCGCGAAGGCGAGGGCATCGCCGCCAAGGTGCTCTACGACATGGGCGTAGACCTCACGAAAGTGCGCAGCGCCGTGGAGTTCATCATCGGTCGCGGCGAGCGTGTGAACGTGGGTGACATCAGCCTCACGCCGCGCGCCAAGAAAGTCATCGAGCTTGCCAACGAAGAGGCGCGACGCTTAGGACACAACTACATCGGCACCGAGCATCTGCTCCTCGGTTTGGTGCGGGAAGGCGAAGGCATCGCAGCCGGGGTCTTGGAAAGCCTGGGCGTCAGCCTGGAAAAGGTGCGGCAGAAGGTCATCCAATCGGTCAGCCAGCAGCCCTCGCGCATGACGCAAGAGAGCAGCGGTCGCCAGTCTTCCTCGCGCACGCCCCTCATCGACCAGATGGGCATCGATCTCACGGCGGCGGCCCGTGCAGAAAAGCTCGATCCGGTGATCGGACGCCAACAGGAGATCGAACGTGTGGTGCAGATACTCTCGCGCCGCACGAAGAACAATCCGGCCCTCATCGGCGAACCCGGCGTCGGCAAGACGGCGATTGTGGAAGGGTTGGCGCAGCGGGTCGTGACGGGAGATGTGCCGGAGACGTTGCTAGGCAAACGCTTGCTTACCCTCGACATCGGCGCGCTCGTCGCCGGCACGAAGTACCGCGGCGAGTTTGAAGAACGCCTGAAGAAGATCCTCGAAGAGATTCGCGGTTCCGGCGACTGCATGCTCTTCATCGACGAACTCCATACCCTTGTCGGCGCCGGCGCAGCGGAAGGCGCGGTGGATGCCGCCAACATCCTCAAGCCCGCGTTGGCGCGGGGCGAATTGCAGTGCATTGGCGCGACCACCCTGGACGAATACCGCAAGTACATCGAGCGCGACGCGGCCCTTGAGCGCCGCTTCCAGCCTGTGCACGTGCGCGAACTCGACATCGAGGAGACCATCGCGGTGCTCCAAGGCGTCAAAGAACGCTATGAGGAACACCATAAGGTGCACATCATCGATGAAGCCGTCAAGGTAGCGGCGGAGATGTCAGGCCGCTACGTGACCGACCGCTTCCTGCCGGACAAGGCGATTGACTTGATCGATGAGGCGGCTTCCCGCGTGCGCATCCAACAGGCGAATACCTCCAATGCGCTGCGCAACGCCGTGAAAGACCTCGACGGGAT
>VXOZ01000253.1:1297-7727 GCA_009839775.1 Chloroflexota bacterium
AAAAGAGGACGCCATCGAGAGCCGCCAGTACGACGAGGCGGTAGGTCTTGGCGAGAAGGAAACGGAACTGCGCAAGAAGATCGAAGACCTCGAATCCGACTGGCCGAACACGGAAGAGAAGTGGCCGGAGGTCACCAAAGAAGACGTGGCGACCGTAGTTTCTATGTGGACGGGCATCCCGGTGACGCGCATCGCCCAAGAGGAGTCGGAACGGCTGCTTCACATGGAAGAGAACTTACACAAAAAAGTGGTGAGCCAGGAAGAGGCCATCAGCAACGTCTCCAAGGCCGTGCGGCGCGCGCGCGCCGGACTGAAAGACCCCAAACGGCCGATTGGCTCGTTCATTTTCGTCGGTCCCACCGGCTCCGGCAAGACATATCTGGCCCGGGCGCTGGCGGAGTTCATGTTCGGCAGCAGCGACGCCATGGTCAGGCTCGACATGTCGGAATACATGGAGAAGCACACGATTTCACGCTTGGTGGGCGCGCCGCCGGGCTACGTGGGCTATGAGGAAGGCGGCCAACTCACCGAAGCGGTGCGGCGGCGCAGCTACTCCGTGGTGCTTCTGGACGAGATCGAAAAGGCGCACCCCGACGTCTTCAACGTGCTCCTCCAGATTATGGAAGACGGTCGGCTTACCGACGGCAAGGGCCGCACGGTGGACTTCCGCAATACGATCCTCATCATGACCTCGAACGTGGGCGCGCACCTCATCAAGCGCGACGCCGCCGTCGGCTTCCGGCTGGAAGCTACCGACCTGCGCACCGAGGGACAGCTCTACAAAGAGATGCGGGAACGCGTGATGGCGGAGATCAAGAAGACCTTCCGGCCTGAGTTCCTCAATCGCGTGGACAGCGTGGTCGTCTTCCACCACCTGTCAAAAGAGGACATCATCAAGATCGTGGATATTGAGCTTGACGAAGTGCGGGCGCGCCTCACCGAGCAGGAGATTACGCTGGAAGTGACCGACGACGCGAAAGAACTCCTCGTAGAGCAAGGGTACGACCCCGATAACGGCGCCCGACCGTTGCGGCGGGTTATCCAAAATCTGATCGAGAATGAACTTGCGGAAGGTCTGCTGGCGGAGAAATTCCACGCGGGGGATACCATAACGGTGGACCGCGATGGTGAGGAATTGCGCCTGGAAGTGCGGATGCTGGTGGAGCAGACTTAATCAAAACATCTTTGCTTGGATCGAAAATCAACGGCCCGGCGATTGCCGGGCTGTTTGCTGTCGTGGGCAGAGAGCGGCGTCTCCGCATTCGCTACAATGTACAAGAAGATAACGTCAGCAGCGGGCGCAGAGTCCCCTAGCGCATGGCAGTTGTGCCGTAGAGAGAGTTTTTGGTGAGCAAGACCAAGAGCGTTTTCGTCTGCCAGCAGTGCGAGTATGAATCTCCCAAGTGGGCCGGACAGTGCCCTTCTTGCCAGACGTGGAACAGCTTGGTGGAGAGCGTGCAACGCGAGGGCGCGGCCGGCGCGGCGCGTTCAAGACAGCGCGCGTCTGCCGCCGTGCCGCAAGCGCAGAAGCTCCAAGACATCCCGCCCAGCGACCTCATGCGCATCGCGGTGCCAATCGGCGAACTCCACCGCGTCCTGGGCGGCGGCCTGGTACCGGGGAGCGCGGTGCTTCTCTCCGGCGATCCCGGCATCGGCAAGTCCACGCTCTTGCTGCAGTTTGCCATTGCCTTGGCGCACGCCGACCGGCCCGTGCTCTATGTATCGGGAGAAGAGAGCGCGGCGCAAATCCGTTTGCGGGCGACGCGGCTCGGTCTTGACCCCCAGGAACTCTACGTCCTCGCCGAGATCGGCCTGGAAGACATTCTCGATGCTATCGCGCAGGTCCGTCCCGGTCTCGTCATCATCGATTCGATTCAAACCCTCGTCAGTGCAGAGCTTACCGGTGTGCCGGGCAGCATCGGGCAAGTGCGGGAATGTGCCTCCCAGTTGGTGGCGTTGGCGAAACAGACGGGAGTCACGCTCTTCATGGTCGGCCACGTCACGAAGGAAGGCACCGTGGCCGGACCGAAGACGCTGGAACACATGGTAGACACGGTGTTGGCGCTGGCCGGCGACCAGCACCACAACTACCGCATTCTCAAAGCCACCAAGAACCGCTTCGGCTCCACGAACGAAGTTGGCATATTCGCCATGCAGGAGCGGGGACTGGTAGAGGTACCCAATCCCTCGGCGGCCTTTCTGGCAGAGCGGGAACCCGTCCCGGGGTCGGCAATTGCCGTGCCGCTGGAGGGATCGCGGCCTCTCCTCGTCGAAGTGCAGGCGCTGGTGACCTACAGTCCCTTGGCGGTGCCGCGCCGTATGGCAAACGGCTTCGATCAGAGCCGCCTGCACATGCTCATCGCGGTGCTTACCAAGCGCGCGGGCTTGCGCTTGGCCGATCAGGACGTCTACGTCAACGTAGTCGGCGGTCTGGAGTTGGACGAACCTGCGGTGGACTTAGCGGTCTGTCTGGCAATCGCCTCCAGCGTGGCAGACGTCGCGCTGCCGGGCGATCTGGTCGCGATTGGTGAAGTCGGTCTGGCAGGCGAACTGCGCAGCGTCTTCAAGCTGGAAGAACGCATACGCGAGGCGGTCCGTCGTGGGTACAAGCGAGCCTTGCTGCCGCGCACGAGCACGCTTGCTGCACTTGGTGATGCCCGGCCCGACCTTTCCCGCGCCGAGAGCGTGCGGCAGGCTATTCGCCTTGCCCTAGGCAAGACGCCGCCAAAGAGCCAGAAAGGTCAGGACAGAGGCGCTCATGAAGATACCCGGGAAGAGGCAGAGGAAGCGACCGCTCACCGTTAGCGTGGCGCAATGCACGACAGTGAGTTTACTAGAAGACACTTTCTTCCTGCAGGAGACCTCCGCCTGTGACAGATACGAGCCTAGCGGCAATTATAGTTGGCGGCGGACGCAGCCGCCGCATGCAAGGGCACGACAAGCTCTACGCGCCGCTGGGCGGGCGACCGGTCATTGCCGCGACCGTGGAGGTTTTCGAGTCGTCAGCGGCGGTCGACGCGATCATACTCGTCGTAGCAGAGGATCGTGTCATATTTTGTCGGGAGCTTGCCCGGGAACGTGGTTGGCGTAAGGTGCGGGCCATCTGCGCCGGCGGCGCGAGCCGCAGCCATTCGGTAGCCAACGGTCTCCACGCGCTGCAGGGCATCCTGGCGGATTACGTGGCCGTGCACGACGCGGCGCGTCCGTTCGTGTCTTCGGAGCTCATCGACCGAGGACTGGCCGCGGCGCAACGGCACGGCGCGGCGGTTCCCGGCATACCGTGCGCCGATACCATCAGGCGCGTTGACGCGAACGACCAAGCCTGCGAGACGCTGCCGCGCGGCGCCTTGCGTGCCATTCAGACTCCCCAAGTATTCGCCCGTACTTTGCTAGAGCAGGCGTACCGGGAGCAGCACGCGCACCTCGCCACATTCACGGATGACGCCGCCGTGGTGGAGGCTACGGGCGTAACCGTCCATGTGGTGCCGGGAGATTATGCTAACATGAAAATCACCACCCCAACGGACCTGGCATTCGCCCAATGGCTTGCGCACAGTGGCGTGGTTCATGTGCGCTCGCAGCGGAGCGACGGAGACGCGTAATGGAGGCAGCGCAGACCGAAACGCCGCTTGCTGAACAGGACGAAAGTGAGACGGCTGCCCATTCGCCTGCGGCCCCCTCGCTACGCGTTGGTATCGGCTATGACGTGCATCGCCTCGTCCCCGATCGTCTTCTCGTTCTTGGCGGCGTGCGTATACCGCACGCTCAAGGGCTATCGGGTCATTCCGACGCTGACGTTTTGTTGCATGCCATCATCGACGCACTGCTCGGCGCCGCGGCGTTGCCCGACATCGGTCGTCAATTTCCCGCGGACGATCCGCAATTCGAGGGTGCAGATAGCTTGCAATTGTTAGACAATGTGCTTAAGCTACTGACTGAAAGGCACTGGCGTATCGTCAACATAGACAGTACAATTTTGGCGCAAGGACCCAGGCTCGCGAGCTTCATACCTGCGATGCAAGCTGCCATTGCTCGTACGCTGGGGATAGAAGCAATGAACGTAGGCATTAAAGCCACCACCACAGAAGGACTGGACGCCATCGGCGCCGGTCGCGGCATCGCGGCGCACGCCGTGGCGCTCCTCATGCACGATCCCTCGCTGCAAGACTGCGCGTGTATCCCGCCCCGTTAGGGGCTTTGTGTGATTGCGCGCGGCCGCCAGGCCCACAAAGCGCAACCCACTGTTCACTGAGGCGCAGTGTTGTAACGAGGGAAGTTTTCAATGAGCATTCTCCGTGCGCTGCGGCAGGACATCCGTGTAACGCTCGAGCGTGACCCTGCCGCGCGCAACGTAATCGAAATCATCTTGGCCTATCCGGGCGTGCATGCGATCTGGTTCTATCGGCTAACGCACGCCCTGTGGCAGGCGGACGTACCGGTTGTGCCGCGTTTTATCTCCCATATCGCCCGCTTTCTCACCGGCATCGAGATTCACCCCGGGGCAAAGCTCGGCCCCGGCCTCTTCATTGACCATGGCATGGGCGTCGTAATCGGCGAGACCGCGGAAATCGGCAAAGACGTGACGCTGTACCAAGGCGTTACCCTTGGCGCGCAGACACGCCATACCGGCAAGCGTCATCCCACCTTGAGCGATAACGTCGTCGTAGGCGCAGGGGCAAAAATTCTGGGACCGGTGACGATTGGCGAAGACTGTGTCATTGGCGCCGGGGCTGTCGTGGTAAACGACGTGCCGGCCCACGCCACCGTGGTGGGTGTGCCGGGCCACGTGGTCGCCATGCGCGACCCCCACACCGGGGAGAGCGCGCGCGTGGTGCAGCCCGATCCCATGGCGGAAGCGCTCTACGCCTTGCAGAAACGCGTCGTAGACCTGGAGGCGCGGCTGGCGCGCTTCGAGAAAGACGGCGTGTCGGCAGAGCACGAAGAGGCGCTGGAGCGGTGCCGTGACGCTTAGCATTTCCAACACGCTTGGCGGCCAGCGAGAGCCGTTCACGCCCCTCGACGGCAAGCACGTCAAGATGTACGTCTGCGGCATGACGCCCAAGCGCGAACCGCACATCGGCCATGCGCGCCTCTTCGTGGCCATGGACATGGTCCGGCGGTATCTCACCTACCAAGGCTATGAAGTCCAGCACGTGCAGAACATCACCGACGTTGACGATAAGATCATCGCGGCGGCGGAACGCGAGGGCGTGACGCCGGATGAAGTCGCGCAGATGTATACGGACGCTTACGACGCGGTGATGGGCAATCTCAACGTCCTGCGGGCGCATGTGTACCCCAAGGTCACCGAGACCCTGCCACAGATCATCGAGATGATCGAGGGCCTGATTGAGAAAGGGGCGGCGTACGCAGCCGAGGAGGCGGTGTATTTCTCGGTCCCAGGTTTTGCGGCGTATGGCGCGCTCTCCACCCGTACCGAAGAGAGCGGCATTCAGGCGGGCGCCTCCGGGCGGGTGGATGATGAGCCCGGCAAGCGCGACCCGCGCGACTTTGCCCTCTGGAAGCCGGCGAAACCCGGCGAACCCTGGTGGCAAAGCCCGTGGGGACAGGGACGCCCCGGCTGGCACATCGAGTGCAGCACGATGATCTATGAGACGCTCGGCGAACAGATCGACATACACGGCGGCGGCGCGGACCTCATCTTTCCCCACCATGAGAACGAGATCGCGCAGAGCGAGGCGTTTACGGACAAAAGCCCCTTTACAAAATACTGGCTGCACTCCGGCTTGCTGACGATCAACGGCCAGAAGATGGCGCACTCGCTCGGCAACTTCATCACCATTGAAGACATTCTCAAAGAGTACAGCGGGCCGGTGCTGCGGCTCTACCTGCTCTCCGTGCACTATCGTTCACCGCTCACCTATACACCGGACAATCTTGAGCAGGCCCGGGCCGGCATGGCGCGCTTGACCGGCGCTCTGCGCGTACAGGCCGACGGCAGCGGCAGCATGGATGCCGAGCTGGCCCAGGCCGCCGCGCGGGCGGAAAGCGGCTTCTTCGGCGCCATGGATAGCGACTTCAACTCCGCCGGCGCGGTGGGGCAGCTCTACGAACTGGTGCGCGAGATCAATCGCCTGGGAGCAAACGCCCAACCGGCCACCTTGCAGGCCGCACAGGAAAGCTTGGTGAACCTGGCCGACATCTTGGGCATCGACTTGCAAGAGGTGCTGGAAGCGGAAATGGCGACCGGCGACGGTGACGCCGCCGGATTTATCGACCTGCTCGTGGAACTGCGGGCTGACCTGCGCAAGGAGAAGCAGTTTGCGTTAGCCGACAAGGTGCGGGATGAACTGGCGGCCTTGGGCATTGCCTTGGAGGATTCACCCGGCGGCACAGTCTGGCGGCGCAAGTCGTAGTCGTTTCGCAGCACCCGCGCACAAATGAGATCGTAGGGGCACGGCAAGCCGTG
>VXOZ01000253.1:7737-11894 GCA_009839775.1 Chloroflexota bacterium
CCCCGCCAACAATTGATACCGACGGGCCCGGGCACGCGGCCCCCCTACCACGTATGACGAACAGAGTTGGACTACTAGTTGCAGCAACCTAATGATTGGTTTCCAGCAAAAGATCGGAGCGGGGGACAAGCCCCCGCGCTACATTCGCAGGCGATGGGATACTCCGCCCTTCACTGTACCGTTCGTACTGAGCTTGTCGATGTATGAACGGCAAGGGCGCGAATGGCATAGAATGACCGCCCCGGTCAGTTTGCCTGCTCTTCCTCGAAGATGTCTGGAATGCTCTCCCCGAAGCGCTGCGCTTCGTCGTCGTAGGTGGCAAAGGGGTTTGGCATTTCCAGTACTCGGCCGTGGACGGCGATGGCTTTCCAGTCCAGCACGTAGGGGATGACATCCCAGCTACCGTTGGCGGCCACGTCTTGCCAGTCGTCCACGTAGTCGTAGGCCAGAAAGAAGTAGCGGCGGTCCCACATGAGGTTTTCCAGATTTGACCGCAGGTCTTGCCAGGGAATGGCCGTGTCCGCGCCGGCGGCGGCAAGAGCGCGGAGCACCTGGCTGCGTCCATGGGCACGGGTATCGGGCGGCGGTTGCGTCGCGGCGGTGAAAACGGTGTCGCTATCCGCCCAGTAGAGGTTCCGGTGCCGCTTGGCCAGCACGTCGAAGAGACTGATCGACGGATCTATTTGGTGATAGGAGAGATCGAGCTTTATCAAGTCCGGGTCGGTCCACGCCGTGCCGGTACCGGCGTAACGCTTGATTTGCTCATGCTTGGTCACCCAATCCAAGTAGCCGTCCAGCCGCGCCGGATCGCTCTCCAGTTGCTCCAGCACCCATTCCCAGTTTTCCAGAGTCCACTCCGTATCCGCGTCACGCCCGCTAAAGCGGCGCTCGGCTTCACGGAGGTAGCGGCGCTGCACCTCAATCGCGGGAATATATTCGTCGGTCTCTGTGCCTACCGTCCATCTGCCGCCGGTGGTTGCCGCAATGCGGCGTAAGTCGCGCACGGGATCGGCGAGCACAAGCTGCGGGCTCCACCCTTGCTCGAGCAATTGGGCAACGAGCGCGGTCGTGCCGATCTTGAGCGCCGTAGTATATTCCGAGCGATTGACGTCACCGACAATAACGTGCAAGCGGCGGTACTGCCGATCAGCCAGCGGCTCGTCCCGCAGATTGATTATGGGCCGGCCCCCAAAGCGTACCCGGTGGCTCACATCAATGGTCACGAACTGCGCCCGCTGGGAGAGCGCAAAAGCAGCCGGTGTATCGTCGCCGCGCGGCAGCAGGCAGCCGGCTCCCGTGTAGATTTGGCGGGTGACGAGAAACGGCAGCATGCCGTCCACAAGACCGCTGTCGTAGGGACTCTGCCGGATGCAGTAGTTCTCGTGGTAGCCGAAGGTGTGACCGAAGTAGTCGGTATTGTTCTTGACGAAATAGGCTTGCGACTCTAACTCGGCGTCCCGCACGGCTTGGTTGACGATGGTTTCACCGGCGCGCTCGTGGGCGACGATGTCCGTGAGCGTGCGGCACTCGGCGGTGGCGTGCTCCAGGTGGCCGAGGTCCAAGTACATACGCCCGCCATTGAAAAGGAAACCGCCGTTCCCCGGCACTTCGCCCCATTCGCGCGGCGGTGGGTCGATAAGCCCGTGTCGGCACCCGCGAAAGATGGCGTCCTTCACCAGCAGTGCCGCCCGCACGGGTTGCACGCTACCCACACAGCCGTATTCGATTTCCGTGCCGAACAGTGCGTCTTCCATGCCGCAATTCCAAAAGTACGGTGATAGTCTGCACCAACGAGGCGCTTAGAGATCGGAGGCTACATCAGAGGTAATGACAGTCCCGGCACTCTTATTCTAAGGGACGTGTCCTGCGCTATGCTCTAGATGATAATCGATAGCACGCGGACCGGAATCTTGGGTATTGAATTAGGCATTATCCAAGACCGGCGCAGCTTCATTCAGCAACCGGCCTGCAGTTCCTTATTGGAGATTAGGGGAATACGCCATGCAGTGCACGGCGGGTGACTCCGCCGTGTGCGTCGGTGTTGCCGGATAGCGTGTGCCTTGGCTACTCTCCGCCGGGTTGCGGCGTGGGATCGGGCACCTCGCGGATGATGCGCTTGATCTCTTCGTCGAGATCGTCGGCCTCAGTCTTGTCCGGAGCCTCCGTGGGCGTCTTGGTCGGCGCTTCGGTTCCCGCCACGATTGAACGGCGTGTGCTTGGGATAGCTTGTCTCAACGCAGCACCTGTGAAACTGTCCGTCTGCGATTTCTTCTCAGCATACCACGTCACGCGCCACCTCCTTGTCGCACTGCTTGATAAAGCTCGTCAACGGTCTGACACGCGTCGATCAGTTGTTTTTGCCTCGCCACCGTGGCCCCTGATAGTTCGGCAAGGGTGAGCGTAAAGGGCGTCCCGTTATGCTGGAACGTAACGGAACCCCATTCCATTTCGGTAATATGCGGCGCGAACTTGGCGAGACAGGCGGCACGCACGGCGGCGCGCGTGCCGGTGGGTGCGGTAGTCTCAGCGCGGTCGATGGCTTCATCCGTCACGAAACGCCGCATGCGACCACTGCGTGCCAGCATGTGGTAGAGGCTCACCGCCGGATCCACCATGTGGTAGGCCAGATCGAGCCGCAGTACCGCCGGGTCTTCCCAATTGACGGACTCATGGCCGCTGACCTGGGCGAAGAGCGCGAGCTTGGCCACCCAGTCCAGACGGTCGCGCAGTTTCGTTGCATTCGAGTCGAGCAGCTCGAGCACGGTATCCCACTCATCCAGCACCCAATCGGTCTCCGTGTCGCGACCGCGGTACCGCTGCGCCGCCTCCCAATACCGGCGCTGCACGTCAACGGCGCGTATCGTGCTGCCGTCTGCCAATGGGATTGGCTGGGATAGCTTGAGGTCGCGGGAGATTGTCTGTAGGGCGTGCACGGGATGCTGGAGCCGCACGGGCGGCACGGCGCGGTCCTCCACCAAGTCGAGCATCAAGGCCATGGTACCGACGCGCAAGGCCGTGGCGTACTCGGAGCAATTAGCATCGCCGATGATAACGTGCAGACGGCGGTACTTCTGCGGGTTGGCGTGGGGTTCGTCACGGGTGTTGAAGAGCGGGCGCTGTGTCGTAGTATTGATACCAACCTCGGTTTCAAAAAAATCCGCCCGCTGGCTGATCTGAAAGCCACCCGTGCGGCTCGTCGCCGTCTCGTACGCCGCCTTGCCCGCGCCCGCGTAGATCTGGCGCGTGACGAAGAAGGGGATGCAGGCCGCAATGAGGTCGTTCAGCGGCACGGCGCGGCTTACGAGATAATTTTCATGGCACCCGTAGCTGCGCCCGTGGTAGTCGGAGTTGTTCTTGACCAAGCGCACGTGCGTCTCGTGGCCGACGGCGGCATTACGCGCCTGCTGCGCGCGGAAGACCACGCGCTCGCCGGCTTTGTCATGGGCCACCAACTCGTGGAGCGAGAGACAGGCGTCGGTGCAGTATTCGGGATGATTGTGGTCGTTGTAGAGACGGGCGCCATTGGCGAGCACGGTATCGGCGAGCAGTTCCTCTCTGGAGAGATGCCTGCTCTGGGCGGTGTTGCCGCGCAGGTCGTGGGGGTCTTGGCCCAGGCGTTTAACCCGTTTGCCGCGCAGGTCTACACGGGGGTTCTCGGCGGTATAGTCCCACCCGCGGAAGCAGTCTGCCAGCGGCGCGCTGCGTACGAGCATAGCGGCTTCATAGGCAAAGTCAACCTCTTGCGCGCTGTTCGCGCAGAGCATGCCATACTCGGTCTCGATTCCTACCGGGCGATTCATGAGGGTTTCCTGCCTTTGCGAGTGTGGATTCTAGTATAGCAAGCGGCAGCGTGAGGGGAGGCAATAGACACGGGACGTTCTGCGTCAGGAAACCTTGCCCTACTGTTTGTAAGGGCGGGGCTCTTGAATTAGTAGCGCGGGGGCTTGTCCTCCCGCTGGCAATTTACGCGCGCGGGAGAGTCTTCTATTTGTCTTGTACGAAGCCGGATATGGACTGAATCGATGAAGCCTTCCCCTCACCCCGGCCCTCTCCCCAGTGAGAGGGCTGTGACGTATAAACATCTCCGAGCCCACGAGACGTAGAGGAAGGGGGGTGTGGGGGGGTGGGGGTGGAAGAAAATAGGGTGGGGGGGGGGG
>VXOZ01000394.1 GCA_009839775.1 Chloroflexota bacterium
GGAGCGAAGTTTACTTGCTTAAGGTGCTCCGCAGTTAAAATGCGATTGCCCTGGTCGAGAACCTCGAATAGCCGCATTCTCGGCACGGTTTCTGCTAAGATTTTCGCGCAAACTCAGAGTACACCCGTTCGGGAGACATCAGCGATATCGTGCCGCTACCGCCTGCCACACAAACCGACGTATTCGACACGTTCTGGCGATTTGCCGCAGAGCGCCAGCAAGTGTTTTTCAGGAAGCTCGAAGGCTATCCTCCACCTTGGACCGAGGACCCCATTATTGGGCGCCACAAGTTCACCAATGCCTACCGCGCCTCCGACCGAGTTAGCCAGTATTTGATACGCCACGTCATATACCAGGGACAGCAAACACCGGAGGAGATCTTCTTTCGGACTATTCTCTTCAAGCTGTTCAACAAGATAGATACCTGGGAAATGCTGACCTCCCGATTGGGGTTCCCTAATTCCAGGGATTATTCCTTTAAGGGCTATGATGAGATTTACGTCGAGGCGATGAGGGCAGGAACTGCCATTTATTCAGGGGCGTATATCATGCCATCTGGCACTCGTGCCTTCGGCTACCGCGAAAAACATCGCAACCACTTGAAGCTGTTGGAATCGATGATGAAGGACCACGTGGCCGACCAGATCGCCGAGGCGCCTTGCATGAACCACGCATTTGGTTTGCTCCGATCATATCCTGGACTGGGAAACTTCCTAAGCTATCAACTGATTACGGACCTCAATTACAGCTCAATCTGTGACTTTTCGGAAATGGAGTTCACATCCCCCGGTCCGGGCGCTTTGGACGGGATTCACAAATGCTTCAGCGATTTGAGAGGATTCGATGAATCTGACATTATCCGATGGGTCGCAGATCGGCAAGAGAAAGAATTCGAGCACCGAGGTATAGTCTTCCGCTCCCTCTTCGGCAGACCCCTTCAACTCATAGACTGCCAGAACCTGTTCTGCGAAGTCTCCAAATACGCCAGAATCAGGCACCCGGCGATCCGGGGCACCAACGACCGCACGCGAATCAAACAGATTTACCGGCCAAACAACAAACCCATCGAATTTTGGTATCCCCCCAAGTGGGGCATAAACGAAATGGTGCCTCCCGCAAGAGCCCTTTTCTGACCAAACCTTAATGGCAGTTACCGATAGGTCTGTCCCTCGGGTCGCATCTTGAGCCAATCCTGCTCAAACCGAGGGTTCTCTCTCCATCCCGACAAACTGAGGAAGAATCCATGATTTTGAATGGTGACCAAATTCGAGATCGTTGCGACGACGCGTCCTCTCCTCCTGAGATCTTCAAGCCTGATACCTGGGTTGACAGCGGTTTCATGGAGGCTTCTTATGTTCTGAGAGTCGCCACTGACCAAGTAATGATCGATGGCACATTTTACGAGAAGGAGAATCACTACCCAGGAACTTTCTTGGAAATCAAGCCCGGCAGGATAGCAGTCCTGTCCACCATGGAAGAGCTGATCATGCCTAACGACCTGGTTGGCAAAATCGGCATTCGTATCCGGTACGCGCTTAAGGGACTCACCGGCCGCCTTATGGGAATACAGGTGGACCCGTGCTATGGACAACAAAGGGATGGGGAGCGCCTGTACATTCGAGTCGCCAATCTGGGCAACGAGACTATTAAGCTACTCCCCAAGGCCCCTGTCTTCACCTTTGAAGTTCATCAACTGGCGGAGCCGATTGACTGCACCAGATTTCCCAAGGAACCTACATGGGAAGTTCTCAAAGGCGGACTATCCGATCAGGATGACGCGAGCTGGTCATACGCAACCCGCATCAACGACGACTCAGAGGAAAGAGCGAGGCGACTCGAAGAACAAGCAGACGAGCGTGAGGAAAGGCATCAAAACCGGTTTGAAGTAGAGATAAGCAGAATCAGGGACTACATTCAACCGGTCGTCATGTTCGGGATATTTTTGGTTGCGGTCACCATACTGGGTGTGTCTATCGCCACTATTGTAAGTTTGCGAAACGTCGACGGAGCCGCCGTGCCAACATGGTTGACCGAATGGGGCTGGGCTTTGCTGCTGATAACTCTGGTGGGGGCGGTTTTGGCCACCAGCGCAGTGGCCGTATTGACCTGCGTACAGCTTGTACTGAGCATCAAGCGCAAACCCAAAGAAGGCAGGGCGAACCAGGGGACCCGATAATAGGCTCGCATCTGTATCGCAGCGTAAACACGACCAAACACGAAAACCACAGCAGTGGCAACGTCGGGTCTTTCTGGGGGAACAGCGCCATCCACCTATCGGGGCGTAAGTGTTATCGTGCCTCGCTCTAGGTCCGCTTCGATTTTTCCTTCTCCTGAATCACGGACTTGCCGCCAAATCCGAAACCCTTCCATGATAGCCCTTTCCCATTCGCCCTCGGCACGGCAACTGACCTCCAGATGGGCCGTCATGTCTTTAATTGTCCGGAGCAGTTCGAAGCTGACTCCTTCCGCTCCTTCTAGGAAGTTCCGCCTCTCGGCGTAGCTGAACACCATAGCGGCGATACCCTCTTCTATTACGCGGGCTCGGCCGCCGTCTTCAACTTCGTCTACGGCAGGATTGCTCTTGCGTTTCCGCCGTAACAGTGCTCGCAATATGGGAGACCAACCCAGGACACTGGCATACGTCAAATGAAAGACGTCATGGAATCGATAACCATCATCGTCGTAACGGTTGTCGCGCAAGTCATCACCGACTTGCTTACCGTCAATGAACATCTTGACGACTTTCGACCCACCCTCGTTGATCGTAACCCCCATCTTCCTGGGCAGGCGTTCCTCCGGCGGATACTCTTCGTCAAACAGCTTGCGGTGCGACGCTTTAGTTTCCTTGGCAGGCCAGCGACGCGCCGTCTTTTGTAGGTTGTAACGGCCAATTTCCTCCAGCGAGAGTCCGAACTTTGTCGCGGTATTGGACAGATACCACAACAGGTCACCCAGTTCTTCTCTCGCCCGGTCCGGGAACAGAGCGTAGGCTTGCCCGTCGCGGAGCCATTTCTTGTACTCTGCCAGGAGTTCGCCCAACTCGCCGACCATCCCCAGCAAGGGCACCAGCATCTCCGAAGAGTTGGGGTCCATGCCCTCGCCAAGGGGTTGCTGGTCTGTGGATTTCGCCCTCTCTTGGTATTCATTCAGGTGCATCTCTGATTCCCTCCCACAGCGCTGCCCCAATCGGAGTGTCCACCGTCGCCTCCAGATGGGCTTTCAGGTCGCTTTGAATTTAGGAGCGTCGAGGCAAGGCCCAAGGATCAATCCCACCTCAGAGGCTTGCCTAGATACCCGCCATCCCCGAAGGAACGCACCCATTGGACAAAAGCCTGGACTACCTCGTCAGGGAAATCGGACTTGTGCCCCGGACCCTTCTTGCAGATGTCAATCCCGTGGAACTTTGGAATTTCAGGCCCGCCGCCGCCCCAGTAAATGAAGTCTTCGCCTATCAGTATCCTGTCGGTCTGTGTGTCGTTGTCTATATTCCTGGAATTGGGTGTTCCGTCATCATGGCAGTGGTGTGAGTCCACCTGGAGCCACTGGTCAGTTTCTGGGTCCTTGTGGTAGATGTTGTCACCAAATGCCTGCTTGCGGCTCCCACGCAGGTTCGGCCGCTTCGCTCGAAACCGCAGATCTGCCCAATACTGGTCGAAGCACATCGTTTCGCTTACTCGCATCGCGTAGACGATGTGGCCCCTCCTATTCCTGTAAGCTGACCCGGTTCCGACTATCCAATCTCCCACCTGAGCGGCCCTGCGTATCTTGGGCTTGCAGGTTGCAAGGGTACAAAAGCCGTGAAAGGGGTTCGGCGCGAACCCGTAGTCTCTGGCGACTACATAAGAGTGCAATTTAGGCACGTGCCCCTCCGGTTACCGACAGGCGTAACGCTCAATAGGCCTGTAATCTGTTTGAGTGCCATCCTGCTTGTTCGACTCATCCGAGGCCCCGTTTATGGCAGCGATTATATTTTCACCGTTCCATCCCACAAGGGCGTCCCAATAGTCTTCGAGGGCTTCGGGAAGGTCGCAATCGCGGTCTCCCCTGGCCCAAACCCCGACTATGCGCTTGCCTAGCCGCTGGGCGTATTCGATTTCCCAGTTTACCCAATCGCTGTTCTTGGTTATTTCAGAGATGTAAACGACGAGGCAACCCGCTTGGCGTATGCGCGGCGCGAGGATCTGCCACTTGATGTAGTCCTCGTTGTGCGCGTTGTTCGGATTGTCTGCGGTAATCGAATAGTCACGCCAGGTCATGCCGTGCCCTCGGACCAGACGCTTCAAATCCTGAAGGCCATCGTCATCTTCGTGCTTGTGGCTGATAAAGACGTTCCTGATCGTTTCTGCCATAACTCTCACTCCTGCCGATTAGGCTACGTGCATGGCAAACTAAGTCTGCCAGCCTTCGTTAGGAGGCCTGTTCCAGTTTCGCCCGAAGGGAAGCCGGCTGTTGTCGGGGTCCGGTTGCTTCCTTCTTCTCAGGAAGGCGTTGTGGATATGAGCTTGCATATCGTCTGCTCCTCCACGGCCTCGCCAATCGACGATTTTGGCAAATGGGTCATCACCTGAACAGTTGTCCGCAAGTCGGGGAGGGATCAGACGGGGGTTGTATGTGGTCTTTCCAAAGTCGGGATGGGTGGGGAGCAGGATCCCAACCAAGCCGCACCTCGGGTTCATTGTTGTATCCCTGAGGGCAGCGCCAATCCCCCAATCGACAAATTTCCGTTGCCAAGTGCGGGGCCCGACCAAGACTACCGCCACAGTCGCCTCTGAAATGTATTCCTCACGAATGCGCCGGAGAGTATCAGCTGTCGGCGAATTCGTATCGACGATTTCGCCAACATAGATCGACTTGTCGATTATTCGGTCCCCCATCATCTGGACAAAACGGTCTTTCCACTCTTCGTCCAAGCCATGATGGTAAGAGATAAACGCTTTGTGTCGCTTAGTTTGAGACATCTCCAGCATCCGGTCGCGCTTCGAGGCCGGTAAAGTCCTCCACCCCGGCAATCTGTGCCAGGAGGCGATTGTAGTTGCGCAAGTCGCTTTGGAGAGCCTCCAAGTCTTGCCGGAACTCAGTGCGCTTCTCTGCGTCGCTGAGAGCTCCGGCCAGGGATTGTGGATGCCACTTGGTGGTGAAGGGGCGGACCACTTGGTTCATCACTGGGATAGCCACTTTGCTGAAGGATATGGCGGTCCTGCCCCTCCGTCGTAGAATCTCCCTGGTAACGGGGAAAAGGGCATAGATGCTGTTGAGGGCCGTCGACTCGTCACCACCCTCCGACGGGAGCGGTTGCGTGACGACTCTCAGCAGCATCTCGACGTATAGCTCCCAAGCTGCGTCTTGGTCGCTTTGATCGAAGGAGATTTCCACGTTAGCCCAAGCCGGGCCCAGACGTACCTTCTCCAACTGGAAATTGCTGAGCAATGACCCTAGCTGCACTGAAACTACCCCTCTGTTGTATAGCCATTGTTGATATCTGAAGCAGGCTCATATCATTTTATCAGGTGGCCTGCTGGAAATCGTTGAACTGGCTTCATCGTTGACATGGGCAGGGCGGCGGGCATCACGATCCCGCCGCCCTATCCGACCTACCCATTCCTGGTCCTGTTGTGAGGTGGGTTCTTTCCGCCGTGATTGTCCCGGTACGTCTTGAGCCGGTTGGCTTCCCACCGCTCCGCCGCTCCCCGCGACATGGGCCGGGTTTCCGTTTGCAGTCGTCCGGTCTTGCCATCAGACTTGTGCTCGCCAGCTCTCCGACCCGGATTGTTGGTGGTCCCCACGTAGTTTATCTTTCCGTTCTGGCCCCGCAGGGCGTAACCCCGGACACCACTTCCTGACGGCCTTCCGCCGCCCCTTGACCCTCTCGCCATTTCGGTCCTCCATTACGACTAGGGTACGAATTCCTATTTAGGAATTGGACTATTATTCCACACTAGGATAAAATATGCAAGAAAGGACTCCAGATTGAGGAGGATGGTATGCCTAGCGGTGCTTTCGATGTCGAATCCTTCTACGCGGCGCTGGATTCTCATCGGCAGGCCAAGGGATTGACCTGGAGGGAGGTGTCCGAGCAATCCGGGGTGAGTCAGCCAACCCTCAGTCGCCTCTCCCAAGGTAGGCGTCCCGACGTTGACGGCCTAGCTCTACTATTGGCTTGGTCCGGCTTGGATGCCGCTTTTTTCCTGCCCGGCGCATCCTCTCCCGAACCCTTGGCTCAGCTCACCGCCAACTTGCGCGCCGACCGCAATCTCACCCCTGAGAACGCTGCGGCTCTTGAGCAGATCATACGGGTCGCATACCAGCAGTTCAGGCATGAGTAATGGTCAAGTTTCAGCGTGGCTTCAAGGCCCGGGCCAACGACATCGCTTTGGGCCTCCGCAAACAAGCAGGACTGGCCCAGACTGCCCCGCTTGACCCACGGGATGTCTTTCAGCGGCTTTCTATTCAGATTGTCCCTTTGAGTCAATTTCTGCGCGCTTGCCCTACTGGGACGCAGGCGTTGCTCTCTAATTCAGGGCGATTCTCCGCCATGCTGCTCCCGGTTGGGCAGGGTAAACGCATCGTCATCCACAACGATTCCCACAGTTCGAGACGACAGGTAAGCAACTTGGCGCACGAACTGGCCCACGTTCTCCTCGTTCACGCCGCAGAAGTTGTCTGCACTGGCGATTTATCCAGGAGGGCCGACTCTCTTGTCGAGGCGGAAGCTGCTTACCTGGGCGGTTGCATTCTTGTCCCGAATGAGGCTGCCTATCGCATCGCCTTCTCCGGCCTTGATTCTCACACGGCCGCGAAGAGTTATGGGGTCAGCGAAGAAATGATCACGTACCGGCTAAGGATGAGCGGAGCTCTCAAGCGTGCTCAGCGTTCCGCTTGATATTGACCGGCGCACGAGCTTCTTAGGGTCGTAGGTGACGAGCAACAGGTCAACGTGGGCGGCGGAAAGTTGCTCAGAAGCAATTGACATGCGGATGGGCAACCGCTATACTCTAAATGCCATATTGGCAATCGAGTTCCTAAGGAGCAACGTATGACGACGACCAACACCACCCCAGAAAGCCTATACATCAAGACGGTCATCATCGAAGTCAATGACCACAAGGTCGAGATGCCTGCCGGACCGGCGACTGGAATGGAGATCAAGAAGGCGGCCATCAAGCAGGGAGTAAATATACAAGCCAACTTCGTGCTACAGGTCCAACTGCCGAATGGATCGAGCAAGGTAATCGGCGACGAAGACAAGGTAGAAGTGACCGAGCATCTCGCCTTTACAGCCATCGCTCCAGACGATAACAGCTAGGAGCGGGTACCGTGAAACGGGATGTTGCGAACGCGATCGAGGAACTGAAGCGGGCATTTGCGTCATCAGACGTATTCAGCCAAGAGGACGGAGAGGGTGGGGCGTACGTCATCGTCGAAAATGTCACGATCGGATGCCGGTACCGGCCATCGTCCACGTGGATTGGGGGGCATATCACAGCTCTCTATCCATACGCCGATATCTATCCGTTGTTTATCGCGGATAACGTGTGCCGTGCAGACGGCGTCGCTTTCGAACCGCCGGTTACCCCTGGTGTCCAGTTCCTCGACCGCCCCGCCCTGCAAGTTTCCCGGCGCAACAATCACACGCAGCACTATCCCCAGACTGCCGTTGCGAAGTTCGTCAAAGTGCTGCACTTTTTGGAAGAACTGCAATGAGCGAAGCATATTGCGACATCCTGGTCACTTCCGAGGATCACCAGCGAATCATGGGCCACCTCTTCCCCGGCGACCGGGACGAACACGGCGCCATTCTGCGCGCTGGTTTAGTGCGCAGTGGATCTTCTTTGCGACTGCTGATTAAAGATGTTCATCCGGCAGAGTTAGGGACCGACTACATCGCCGGAAAATACGGCTACAGAGCCCTAACACCAACCTTTATCCATCGCGAGATTCTCCAGTGCCGGGACGCTGGCCTAGCGTACTTGGCTGTCCACAACCACGGAAGCGATCGGCGCGTGGCTTTCAGTAAAGTCGACCTCGAGTCGCACGAGCGAGGTTATCCCGCGCTTCTCGACATTGGGCGCGGGATCCCAGTGGGTGCCTTAGTCTACGGTCGGCGCTCGGTCGCTGCCGATATCTGGTTGCCAGATGGCAGCCGTCGAACCCTCGGAACCTATCACGTGATCGGTAACGAAGTGAGAAGACTTTACTCGCAACCGCGCCGAGGACGTAAGTCGGGCTCTGAACATGACCGGCAGGTACGCATGTTTGGGGCGTCCGGACAGGAAATCCTGCAAGCAAGCAAGGTCGCTGTCGTCGGACTCGGCGGTGTCGGGTCATTGGTAGTGGAATACCTAGCCCGACTTGGTGTTGGGAATCTGGTTTTAATTGACCCGGACGAGATCGAGAGCAGTAATCTATCCCGCGTGGTTGGGGCAACCCAAGTTGACGTTGAAACGGGTCAACTCAAGACCCATATCGCAGTTCGACATGCGAGAGAAATGGCAAATAACGCTACCCTACAGCCCGTGACAGGCGATGTCTCGCGCCAGTCGGTTGCACAAGTCCTGCGCGACTGCGACTTCATTTTCCTGGCTGCTGATTCCATGCGAGCCCGACTAGTGGTGAATGCGCTTGCCCATCAGTACCTCATTCCGGTGATCCAGATGGGCGCAAAAATACGGCAGGGTGATTGCGGAAACTTAGAAGACGCCATGTGCACGGTGCGACATGTTAGGCCGGGCATTGGCTGTCTTTGGTGCAACGGCTTGATAGATCCTACTCAGCTCGCGGTTGAGGCGAAGTCCGACAGCGAACGCAAGGAACAGGCATATGGCGTGCATGAACCTAACCCCAGCGTGATCACGTTGAACGCAGTCGCCGCCGCTCATGCCGTCAACGACTTCCTGTTCGACTTCTTGGGGCTTCGAACCGGTGACGTCGAAGCAGCCTACCATAACTTCCATTTCGACCGTGGCAAGGATCAGCGCGTCATGCCACGTCGAAGTCCCGAATGCAGGGAATGTGTCCATAGGCTGGCCATGGGCGACGCGATGGATCTCCCCGTGGTAGAAGGCTGACGTGATCGCAGACATTTAGTCGA
The DNA here is from genome assembly GCA_009839775.1 of Chloroflexota bacterium. Lineage (GTDB taxonomy): Bacteria > Chloroflexota > UBA11872 > VXOZ01 > VXOZ01 > VXOZ01. Next base: position 9,089 of record VXOZ01000394.1, read on the forward strand.
TTCTGCAAGGATGGAATACTCATCAATGTACTCGCTCCTTGCGTGCGAGGGTAAAGGAGTCTGGCAATGCCTCAGCGACTGGAGTTCGACTTCGCTGCGTTCTACAAAGCGCTCAGCGCTACCGTGGCCGCCCGCGACATCAACTGGAAGGCGGTAAGTGAGCTAACCGGGGTCTCTCAGTCCACGCTCTCTAGGATGGCCAAGGGCCGACAACCTGACGCCGCCAGCCTGACAGCACTATCCGCCTGGTCAGGAATTAACCCTGTGGATTTCACGGCCGCTCCAAGAAATGATCCTGAAGCTGTTGCGAGGGTGTCCAGACTTCTGCGTGCAGACCCCAACCTTGATGAAGACAGCGCGGATGCATTGGAGGCCATCATCACGGCGGCCTACGAGAGGCTTAAGAGACCACCGTCTAATACCTAGTCTTGGTTCCCGGTCCTAGACTGAGGCCGTCTAGAGGCGGCTGTGCGGAAACGGGCAGCCAGTCGCTCCTGCTGCCTGATACTCTCGGCGATTTCTGGGATAGCCTCTTCCATAGCAGTACGCAGGTCGTCGAGTGTTGACTGGTCCACCGTTGCTGGATTGCACTTCTCCAGATAGCTTTTCAGCTTTTCGTCCATTCGTGCCCTCCGGGTTCCGCAGTTGTAGAGTTGGTGATCGTGGGTATCGGTATGTCTAGACGGGGCGCAGATTGAGTTCAATACGTGGCAGAGGTCCGAGGCCGGTGCGATCGAGGCTAATGGCCGTGGGATTCATTTTTGCCGAAGACCGGTCGAACACGAGTGCAATGTCTTCATCATGCAGCAGCCACATCGGAACTGGATCATTAGGGCTCGCAGTCGCGTCTACGACCGCCCGGGCGGCAACACGTCCGGCTTCCCATTGAGCAACACTGCAATACTCCACAATCCAAACGAATTGGGCCGTTTCTAGGTGCATTATCAGCCCCACGAGGGTGTCGCCGAGCTGCGAGTGATATTCTCGGACGTGTTCTCGAAGCCGGGATATTGTGGTGATGAAATAACGCCGTAACTGGAGCGGCTCTTCTTCCGGACCGCGCCTGCGTGCGAACCACCCCTCGAACTTCTTGCTAAAGTCTTCTATTGCGGCCGCGGGATAATGTATCTTGTCTGGCAGTGCCACTATGAAGGCGTCAAAAGAGTCGGCTGTGTAACTTGGGGATGCACCCACACTCCCGGTCGAGTGTAGCTGAACGGTGCTATAGGGAAGCAGGTTGTCGTCCACAGCCAGGAACGTTTCCACTTGGGACCAGATGTGAGTTGACGCCCCGCTTGGCAGTACTGGTGGTTGTCGCCAGTTGTAGCCGACCATAACGATGGCGTGCTCCTCCGTATCCATGCCGACATAGAGCGGGAACCCCGACTCGAGGTAGGCGAGCAACTGGTAGTAGAACGATTCGTTTGAGGAGGATTTGCCCTTTACAATAAGTAACGGAAAACAACCCGCCGCATTAAATACGCGCTCAGCTGCTTGGTCGTCAAACCCGAGTGAAGGCACCAACCCCCCAGCGTCGAACGGCGCGACAAGTTGTGTTATATCGTGAACGAGATATTCCCGGTACTGCGGGAACGTCTGGCTATAGTATCGAAGAATGGCCCAGCAGGACACATGGGCGCACACGGCGATATCTACGTGCTGGGCCATCGAGGGAAACCCCCATACGGTGAGTTGATGACCAAGCAGGTTGACGTGGTGAACCGACTGGATTGCTCTTCCGCGCGCGCCAAGCCGAATGTTCGGCGAAAGCACTGATCGCCCCAATGTGGCGACGATGGTCGGTCTCAGTACGATGTAACCGAAGTAGTGGTCTTGTGGGCGCCCGTCAGTGGAGTAGATATCGGTCCGGGCCTCGTCATACCGAACCAAGGGGTCGAAAAAGTGTAGACGGACGCAGTCGGGCCGGTACTGACGACCCTTCTTGGCGTAAAAGTTATAGTAGGTGCTTCGATAGTCCTTATCGACGTAGCCGTGCTCCACTAGCACGCCTTTAGCGGCAGCGGTGCCTTCTGACTTGAGACGATGGCTAATCTTTTTCGGCTCGAACTCCGGGTCTAGCACTCCGACTAGGCGGTCGTAGTCATCAGGGGTCTGGATTTCGATCCAATCGTAGGATGGCACTGTGGTTCTTCCTCATCGGTTATTCAAGCTAGGAAGAGAGCGCCACCCCTATGTGGCAGGCCCATAACCATCTGAGGTCAGCGAGACGCCCCCTTTCTTGCCGGTGGAGTCTGGATGACCCTCCGAAAAATGTCAAGTTGCATAGCGGACTGTCCGGGCAGTGTTCAGTGTGCACGATAAGACCTAGTAACTATCTCAAAAGTCCCCTCTCACCCTGGGAGAGGGTAAGAGCCTGCCCCGAACTGGATTCGGGGGTGAGGGTGATTGGGCAGTGCAGAAAGTTCGTTGGGACAGCCAACACCAGTTTTGAGATAGTTTCTTAGCAGGAGACATAGCGGTTGAGGCGTAGGGTGAACTGGCTCTAGCCCGGTTCCTTTCGTTTGCGGAGGATCATGTATACTATGGCCGACTAAACGCGGTACCTCATATCTGGACCTCCCACCGGAAAGTTCGCAATACGGTACACTTAGGCCCACCAAACTGGATAAAATCAAGAACTTTTACTATGCGCTTCAGGTTGGAGTTTGGATAGCCGCGCCAGACGAGTACGTTGCGGGATATGAGGGGAACGCCGGGATAGTATATCCAGGCACAACCCTGATACCGGAACGGAGCGCCGGACCAATCCCTCACCGCCGTTGGG
>VXOZ01000072.1:0-11387 GCA_009839775.1 Chloroflexota bacterium
TACGTGGCCCCACTGCGACCTCCGATGAACTCAAGTGTTTTTCGCAACTATGTGTCTGCCTACGAAGATTCGGGCGGCGATCGGCTGGAGCTGTTTACGCTCATGGCTGAGCGCTTTGCCTGCAGGAGCGCGCTCTATCCGGGCAGTTTCGACCACGTTACGCCGGCGTTTGTCTTCCCTGACACGTGCTTTGTGGACATGGATACGGAGGCGGCCCGCTTCTTTGCCGATCCGGGCGTGAAGGAACTCGTGGCGCTACGGAAAGTCTACGCGGAAGCGCCGCGCATCCGCTTTTATGAAACTGACTACGAGCGAGGCTTGCCGGAAGCTGAAGCGAGCTTTGATTTGCTGATTTCGCTGAATGCCGGGTTTGTCTCACAGCATTGCAGGCGGTACGTGAAGATCGGGGGCATGCTCTTGGTCAATAACCTGCACGGTGACGCGAGCATGGCGCGTCTCGATTCGGACTACGCGCTCGTGGGCGCGATTAACCGCCGCGGCGCGCGGTTCAGCTTAGTGGAAAAAGACCTCTCGACCTACTTTGTGCCGAAGCGGGATGTTGTGGTCACACGGGAATATCTGGCGCGCACCAGGCGAGGCGTAGCGTTTACGCGCCGGGCCTTTGCCTACGTCTTTCGGCGAGTGCGCTAGCGCGACGCAATAAGGGGACGGCTCCTACCCGAAAAGAGAACACAGTCAAAGTCGTAGGCTTACAAGAGGGTTGTCTCTTGGAGGCTGGATTGTCTCGCGTTCAGTCCTGGCTGGGGAAAAGGGTGGGGTGTCTACTCCGGGGCAACGAGCGCCATTAGTCTGTCAACCAGCACCGTGACTTTCTGAATGCCGCTTTGCACGGCGTCGTCTGTCTGCCAGCCTTCATAGAAGTTCTGGTGGAGGGAGTTCGCTACGTGAAAGAGAACATGTAATTCAGCATCGCCGGTTTCCCGTGATACTCTCTTCACGTTTTCAAAGAGACGCGCGTGCGTACTATGCCCCCAGCCTCTTTGCTCGGCAGTGGCTTTCACGGCTTGCGCTGCCGCGCCCCAGGCCTTTTCCGAGGCTTGCCGCATGTCGCCCTTATCAAATTCCTCTTGCGCTTGCGCGAGGAAGCGGCGGCTTGTTCGAATGTACTTCTCCGCGGACGTGTCTCGCCCAGTGACCGCCACAGGAACCTCCGAGTTTTCTCCTTATAGACCCTCTGATTATACCAAATACCAGTGGAAATGGTTCCAATCTCAATAATTATTCTATGAGGGTGAATTTCTGAGGTGAAAAAGCCCGTGTACGAGGGAACAGCCAATTAGCAAGCAGACAACCGACAGGGCACGGCTCACAGAAAGAGATTCGGCGTGGGTTCGGTGTCCGCGCTGGACCAGACCTTGCGGATGCGGTGGTTATAGGAATCGGCGATGTAGAGATTGCCGGCAATGTCCACCGCCACGCTCAACGGATAGTGGAGCGCGGCGAAACCGGCCCCCCAGCCGTCTCCGCTAAAGCCGAACCGCTCGCTGCCAGCGACCGTGGCGATACTGCCGTCGGGCGCGACTTTACGCACGCGGTGGTTGAACGTATCGGCGATATAGAGGTTGCCTTGGGCATCCACGGCAATGCCGTACGGCGCGCGCAGGGTTGCCTGGGTGGCCTCGCCGCGATCGCCGTTGAAACCGGAACTCCCCGTGCCTGCGACCGTCGTAATGACGCCATCCACGTCTACCTTGCGGATGCGGCGATTTTCCCTATCGACGATGTAAAGCGTGCCGTCAGAGGAGACGGCCACATCGCGGGGGCTGTTCAGGCGGGCCAGCGCCGCCGGCCCGCCGTCACCGTTGTAGCCAGCCGCGCCCGTGCCCGCCACCGTCGTGATCGTGCCGTCTGCTGCCAGCTTGCGCACACGGTGGTTGCGCGTGTCAGCAATGTAGAGCGTACCGTCCTCGGTCACAGTGACACCGGTGGGATAGGAGAGCATGGCCGCGGTGCCGGGGCCGCCATCGCCGCCAAAGCCGGACTCGCCGGTACCGGCAACCGTGCTGATGATCCCATCGGGCATGATCTTGCGAATGCGATGATTGTACGTGTCGGCAATGTAGAGAACGCCGGAGCCGTCCACCGCTACCCCTAACGGCGAGCGCAAGCGGGCGTCGCTGGCTTGCGCCCCGTCGCCGTCAAAGCCGGCCTGTCCGGTGCCAGCAAACGCGGTGATGACACCGTCAGGGGTTATTCTCCGCACGCGGTGATTGAATGCATCAGCAACATACACGTTGCCAGCAGCGTCAATAGCGATGCTCGCCGGTGTATTGAGCGTAGCTTGCGTGGCGGGGCCGCCGTCGCCGCTGCCGCTCGCAATGCCGTTGCCCGCGATGGTGGTGATGATGCTCTGGCGAGTGATTTCAGATGCGCTCTGAATCTGCGTGACAGCAGCCGCGTGGATTACGGGCAGACCAAGGACAAGCAGCGCAAGCGCAAAGCAGAAGAGTACAACAAGCCCGCGCAGTGATAGCGGTAGAGTGCTTTGGGTTTGACGAAACATGAACTTTCGGCAAATACTGTGTTCAGGGTTTTCACGATTCGTTGGCTACGCTGTCTCATTATACGCCATGAGATTCAGGCGGCGCGGATTGGTATTCTCGCGGGGTGGTAGCTACTCATGACAAAGCGTTGCGTCGTCGCCGTATTGCTGGGCTGTCTGTGCCTGGCTTTGGCGGCGTGTGGGGAGGAAGAGCCGGATACGCCCGTTGCCGTCAAAGCAACGGTAACCGCCCCGTCCCCGGAGCCTACTCAAGCAGTTACGCCAACGCCGACGGTCGAACCGACCGCACTGCCAGCTACCCCGGAAACTGCACCGACTGCCGTTCCGTCGCCAAGCCCGGCCCCAACCGAGGTGCCATCTCCAACACCATTGCCGACAACCACACCGGGCCCACAACCGACGTCGGTCGTTACGCCCACACCTGCGGCAACGCCCGTCCCATCTGAAGTCACGGCGCTGAACTTCACCGGCGTGCGCGTACTGCTCAGTGAACCCAGCCAAGTGCAGGCGACGTTCTCGCTCCGCGACCAAGACGGCAGTCCCGTCATCTTGCCGGGGAGCGACGTGCAGCGCGCCACACGCATCTTCGAACGCGGCGATGGCGAGGAGGAATGGGAAGAGCTTGACTATACCGAGACCAACTTCTTCGTGCACTCTGCCGAGCGTTTTGCGCTGGAAGTGGTGTTTATCCTTGACTTCACCCGCAGCATGACCACGTGGCAATTGCCGGACGGCACTGCCGGCAGCACACTCATGCGCCACGCGCTTGAGCGTGCCCTCGACCGCCTGGCGGAGGCCCATCGCGTGGGCGTGGTGGCGTTCCACGACCGGAACGCGGAACCCGTCATCTTGGCTTTTCCCACGACGGATCGGGACTTCATCAGGACGGAGGTCGCGCAGTTTGCGGAATCCGGCTTCGACTCCGGTTCCAGCCGCCTCTGGGATGCAGTTGCGCGCGGTCTTGACCTGTTTTCGGTAGAGGAAGGACTACCCGTTGACGTGACGCGCGCTCTCGTCTTTCTCTCGGACGGCAGGGATACCAGCAGCGTGCAAACGCGGGATGACGTTGTGCAACTGGCGCAAGAAAGAGGCGTCCAGCTCTACCCGCTGGGGCTGGGGGAAGTCTATCAAGAGTCGGACTTACGCACCTTGGCAACGGCCACGAACGGCGCCTACTACGCGGTAGCCGAACTGGCGGAACTTGAGGCGCAATTCACTGCGCTCGTCAACGACTTTGCCGGTCAGTACAAGCTCAGCTACACGACGCTCCGGCGCAGCGGCGCCTACGCGGTGCGGATAGAGACCACGCTGGGCGACGTTACCGGCGTCTTTACGAGCGCGGCGCTGCCGTTCGGCGAAATCTACAGTCCGGATACGCAGGGACGTATTGCCGTGGACCCGCCCACGGTGGACCTAGAAGAGCAGACCGCCACCACCTTCGTGCGCGCGCTCCACGTGCCGCGCAACATCCAGCACTTCCGCTTTACGCTGCCCATCGACCTGCCCACCACGGTCTCGCTTGTCTCAGCGGATGAAGGTGGATTGCTGGACGGTTGGGAGCTCTCAGAGCCGGATAGTGTGGGCTATTGGTCGGCTACCGGGCCGGCGCCGCTGCCGTTCGGCAACTTCGGGCTGCTCTTCAAAGTAGTCGTGTCGGACGTGACCGCCGAGGACATCGCCATACCCATCGTCTTCGACAACAGCGGCTATACCGGTAATAAGCAGTTCCTTGTCGTGTCCGGCGCTGCAGAGGAAAAGCTGGCGCAGATCGCCTTCGCGAGCCTACGTGATGAAAACTGGGAAATCTACGTGATGAACGCGGATGGCAGCGGCCAGAAGCGCCTGACCGATGATCCGGCCAACGACGTTGCGCCTCATTGGTCGCCCGATGCGCGCCGAATCGCCTTTGCGAGCAACCGCGCCGGGAACTTCGACATCTACGTAATGAATGCCGACGGCAGTGAGGTCGCGCAACTGACGGACGATCCCGGTGACGACTTCGCGCCCCGCTGGTCTCCCGACGGCCGCAAGCTGGCGTTCTACAGCGAGCGGGAGAACAACGTCGATGTCTACGTGATGAACGCCGACGGCAGCGGACAGACGAGACTCACGTTTGACCGCGGACGCGAACTCGCGCCGACCTGGTCGCCCGATGGAGTCAAGATCGCGTACACGAGCGACCGCGAGCGGAATTTCGACATCTATGTCATGAATGCCGATGGCAGCGGGCATACCAAGCTTACGAGCGACCGGGCCGCGGATACGGCGCCGGCATGGTCGCCCGACGGGCACAAACTCGTGTTCACCAGTAAGCGTGATGGCAACTGGGAAATTTACATAATCAACGCCGACGGTACCGGCTTGACCCGGCTGACGACTCACCCGGCTGACGATTTCGCCCCCGCATGGTCGGCAGACGGGAACACTCTGGCCTTCTACAGCATCCGCAACCTGAACTACGAGATCTACGTGATGAACGTCGCAAACGGCAACGTGACACGGCTCACCGACCACCCGGCGCTTGACGCCGATCCAGCCTGGTCGCCGTAGCAGGTGTACACAAAGGGCTGACGAAATCCTCTTCCGTTCGTGCTGAGCTTGTCGAAGCATGAACGGTGAGGCATCGTGTGCCCGATGGTGGTGTCCTTTGTTTCTCGCTTCTGTTTGACGGTACTCACGAAGTCGGGAAACTACCCTTCTCACTTCGTTTCGTGATACCGTATATTGCGGTTAAATTGCTTCTTGGGAAGACCCAATCTTCCTTTGGAAGACCTCTGAAATACCGAAGGCGCGTGAGCAACGAATCGACACCGAAGGTCCGAAAGTCCCCTCTCCCAGAGGGAGAGGGCTAGGGTGAGGGTTCTTCGGTGCGCACTCGCCAGTGCAGTCGGGTACCCGAAGGTATGAAAGGGTTTTCTTTAGGGACATGCTGAGCACAAGCATACTAGGAAGAGGAAACACACATGCGTTTTGCGAATCGGATAGCCAAATTGCCACCGTATTTGTTTGCCGAGGTGGACCGGCGCATTGCCGCCAAGCGGCAAGAGGGCGTGGACGTTATTTCTCTGGGTATTGGCGACCCGGACCTGCCCACGCCGCAGCACGTGATCGACGCGCTCGCCGCTGCCGCGGCCAAGCCGTACACCCACCAGTACCCGGAATACGAGGGCTTGCCGGCGTTTCGCGAGGCGGTGGCGGACTGGTACGGCCAGCGGTTCGGGGTGAAACTCGACCCGGAGACCCAGGTGGTATCGCTCATCGGTTCCAAGGAGGGCATTGCCCACTTTCCCGTGGCGGTGGTCGATCCCGGCGACGTGGTGCTGGCGACCGACCCGGGCTATCCGGTCTACCACACCGGCACGCTCTTCTCCGACGGCGAAACCTACTGCGTGCCACTGCGTGAGGAAAACGCCTTTCTGCCCGACCTCGGCGCAATTCCCAATGACGTGATCAAGCGCGCCAAGCTGCTTTGGATTTGCTATCCGAACAATCCCACGGCAGCGGTGGCGCCGCGTTCGTTCTTTGAGGAGTGCGTGGCGTTTGGCAAGGAGCATGACCTCATTATCGCCCATGACGCGGCCTACACCGAGGTCTGCTTCGACGGCTACCAGCCGCTGAGCTTCCTGGAAGTGGACGGCGCCATGGACGTGGGTATCGAGTTCCACTCGCTCTCCAAGACCTACAACATGACCGGCTGGCGCATCGGCATGGCGGTGGGCAATACCGACATCATCGAGGCGCTGGGCCGCGTGAAGACGAACATTGATTCCGGCATCTTTCGGGCGGTGCAAGAGGCGGGCGTGGTGGCCCTGAACGAAACGCCGCAGTCGTGGATCGATGAGCGCAACGCCATCTACCAGGAACGCCGCGACCTCATCTTGGATGCCTTGGAGGGCATGGGACTGAACGCACAGAAACCCAAAGCAAGTCTCTACGTGTGGTCGCCCACGCCCAAGGGCATCTCCGCCATCGACTTCTCCGTGCGGCTGCTCGACGAGGCCGGTCTGGTCATCACCCCCGGTGTCGGCTTTGGCGCGGCGGGCGAAGGCTACTTCCGCATCTCGCTGGCCTGTCCGACCGATCGCCTGAAGGAGGCGATGGAACGGCTGGCGGCGGTGAAGGTATGAGTGAAGCTGGCCCGGTAGGTTGCGCCAAGAGGCGGGGGACAAGCCCCCGCGCTACTCTCAACACAGATAGTGCGAGGAGCGCTTCATGAATACACCGCCTGAAACCTTCATCCGTGTCCAATCACCGCTGCTGGAGGCATTCGTGAGCGACTGCTTCCTCGCGGTTGGCATGTCCGGTGAACACGCGAGCCAGATGGCTAGGTGGCTCACGGCAAACGATCTGCGTGGTGTTTTTAGCCACGGCACGCGGCAGACGGTGGCGTACGTGCGGCACTTTCAGAAGGAAGAACTCAACGTCACGCCCAACGTGCAGATAGTGAGCGAGACGGCGGTCACGGCCACCGTGGACGGCGACGGCGGCTTGGGCTACTTTCCCTCGTTTGCGGCGGCCAATCTGGCAGTACAAAAGGCCAAGGAGCACGGCGTCGCCAACGTGATTACGCGCAACCACGGGCATTTCGGCGCGGCGGGTCTCTGGTCGCGCGTGATCGTGAGCGCCGACCTGATAGCTTACGTGACCTCCGGCGCGCAACTCCAGATGCGGCCCGGCGCGCCCCATCGCCACGCCGCCGGCGGCTCGCCCATGAGTTTTGCCGCGCCCGCGGGCGAGGAGCCACCGATCATTGCCGACTTTGGCGCAGTGCACGACCTCTACGACGGGGAACCGCACGTCAAGGCCATCGAGATGCTAGCTCCTAGCGCCACCTACCGCAGCATCGGCCTCGGCTCGTTCTGCCAGATTCTCGGTGGGTTTCTCTGTGGCGTGCCCTCCGCGCCGGAGCGCGCGCAACGGGAATGGCGGGGCGCTAATCAAGGCGCGTTTATGACCGCCCACGACGTTTCCCACTACATGCCGCTGGACGATTTCAAGCGCGAGGTGGACGACTACATCCGCCAGGTGCGCGAACTCACGCCCATAACCAACCAGTCGGATACGGAAGTTGCCGGCGGCATGGAGGCCAAGCGGGAGCAACTATGGCGCGAAGAGGGCGTACCGGTTGGGCCGGCGCACGCCGAGGCGCTACGGGGACTGGGTCAGGATTTGGGAGTGGAGTTTCCGTTTTGAGTGTACGCTGGGCTCTCCGTCACTCCGGCGGAAGCCGGAGTCCAGGCAAGCCGTGGGTGAGGAGTCTCGTGGCGGTGTGGGTGGACGCCGATGTTGAAGAGGAAGATGGATTCCCGCTTGCGCGGGAATGACGGATACGTATCACACGAAATCAGCGGATCCGAGTCAGACGGAAATGACGCGCGAAAATGTCCCATGCGCTCGGAGCATCTGGATTCCGGCTTGCGCCGGAATGACGGCACCGGTTTTCTCTCTTGTCGCATAAGCTGCACAGCAATGACTCTTGGTTTGCAATATATAGGCGTTAACTGATGCCACTGCAACTTTCTGTCCGCCACATCGTCCACGAGCCAAACCCGCCGGACCTGCCGTATCGGGAAGAGCACTTTGGCTACGTCCACTTGCCTGTGCGCATCCCAGTGGAGCAGGCGGCCTTGGTACTCGTGGACTGCTGGGACCAAATCATCGTCGAGAGTTTTCAAGAGCGGGCCGGGCGGATCTGTGAGGAGACGATTCGTCCCATACTGACCGCTAGCCGGTCGGCGGGAATCACAGTTGTCTACGCGCCGTCACCGCCGGTGGCGGAAAAGTTTCGGCAGTTTTGGCCGCCTGATGCCGCAGGCAAAATAGCGCCAGCGGCTGCGACGGCCGCGGATTGGCCGCCTGCCGACTTCGCTAAACGTCAGGGAAAATGGGTACACCTCCAAGCACGGCGCAGCGGCTTGCACCAGGAGCAACTCGACCGCATCGACCGCGACCGTTCCATCCATCCGTCGGTGCTGCCCCAGACCGGCGACTTTGTCATCGCCACCGGCGAGCAACTCCACCGGCTCTGCAAAGAGCGCGGTATTCTCTATCTCTTCTACGTGGGTTTTGCCACCAATATCTGCGTGCCGGATCGCGACTACGGTATGCGCGCCATGCGCGAGCGCGGTTATGCGTTGATCCTGCTGCGCGACGCCACCACCGGAGTCGAGGCCAGCGACACGTATCCACTGCTTGCCGCCACTAATGTGATGATTCACCAGTTTGAACTGCGGGATATCGCAGGCACCATCACGTCGGATGCGTTCTTGACTGCCCTGGGCGGGATCTAAGTCCTATTGTGAGGTTTGAGCGCTTCTCAACAGGATTCGCCGCCAATACCTGCCATGAAAGTGTGCTCTTCATCCGAGACTTGCGTTAGGGGCGAGTGAAAGGCTGTTCGTCACTCCGGCGGAAGCCAGAGTCCAGAGTTGAGGCTAAGATGGATACCGGCTTTCGCCGGTATGACGATTGCAGGGTTGCTCCACAGCACGTGGCAAGTAGGCTATTGGGGAAAGTACGCCCGGCTTTCTGAGACCTCTACAAATACCGACCAAGCGGGCGCTGCACAAAGAGGCTAGTTGTGACTGGCTGTTTACAGCAATCACAGGAACGGTGAGCGCAGATAGGAATTTACAATGAATTCTTGTTTGCCTGCACCTTTTCAAGATCGGATGTCGTCCAACCAGCGCGCGAAGCCTTCTGAGCACCAATAGGCCGGGTCGTTTTCCGCCAGCGCGATCCAGGTATCCATCACCGGTCGCATGCGCATCGAGCGCAAGCGGGCGGAACCGATGTTCTCGTATTGCAGTAGGCCCTTCTTCGCGAACAGCTCCTCTGCTACCAGACGCTTCTTTAAGCCAATGCCCGCCCAGATTCCGCCGCGCGTCCAGCCGCTTACCTGTGCCAGCAAGCTCTTGCGTCTGCCGGGTGCGGCGCGGGCTATCGCCCGGTGTATCAGATGAGTCTCGACGAAGTGCACCATGGTAAGGCGTTGGCAGTTCACGCCGATGAGGCAGTAGAGAACGTCCCAGTCGTAGAAGCGCTGCCAGGGACTCTCCACGGCAAAGGCACCAGGGCCCCAAGGAGATTCACGGAGGCCGGCTTCACCATGGTTCGCCGTGAGTTCGACGGCGCACGGACCGATGGCGCTCACCGAGTGCGTGTAGTGGTTGCTGCGCAGCGCTTCCGGCCGTCGACGAAAGGTCTCGGGGATCAGTCCGCAGTAGGTGGGTGTATTCTCAATGCTCCAGTGGTCCCACACGCGGTGTCTATCTTTGAGCCCACGCCATGAACTAAGTGTGGGTACGGCAACCGTGCCCGTGGGGCCCACGGCATCCAGGAAGCCGTCGATGACGGCGTCCGCGCCCCCGACCACGGTACCCATGCTGCTGAGGGAACTATGGAACAGAACGGTATCGCCTGCGCGTAGTCCCGCGGCGCGCAAGGCGCCCGCGATGTCCTCTCGGGAAACGCGGATAGCAGGATCGCCGGGTTCACGTTCCATGTAGCCGCTGGCGGCAGCATCCGGTTCCACACTAGCCTTAGTCCGCCGGGCGGCGCGCTCCGCGCTTTCACGTATTGCCACAGGCAGCGCCTCTCAATCGAAACCCAATGGTAACGGCAATGTGGCAATCGTCATGTCGATGGCCGCGGTCATCCCGGGAGTACTGACATGGGCGGTACAATGTCGTCGACGGCGGCGAGTTCGCCAGCTGTCAGCGTGACCTCGAGGGCGCCCAAGTTGTCCTGCAGTTGTTGCAGGGTACGCGGTCCAATGATGGGCGCAGTAATGCCGGGTTGCGCCAGGAGCCAGGCGAGGGCCAACTGACTCAGCGTGATGTTCTTTCCAGCGGCCAATGCCTCCAGATTCTCAAGCGCGTCGAAGGTCGGCGCGTAGGTATCACCCGCAAAGTCCATGCCGCGTCCGGCGAAACGCGAATCGGCGGGAGCGGTGTCACCGCGCCGGTACTTGCCCGTTAGCCAGCCGCCACCGAGCGGGCTGAAAGGCACGACCCCCAAACCGTACTTGCGCGTCACCGGCAGCACCTCCGCCTCGATGGAACGATCGACCAAACTGTATTCAGGCTGCTCCGAAACGATTGGCGCGAGGCCGAGGCGATCGCTGGTCCAGAGGGCCTCGCAGAGTTGCCAGCCGGCGAACTTCGACGTGCCGAAATAGAGGATTTTGCCCTGGCGGCGCAGGTCTTCCAGCGTCCGCAGCGTCTCCTCGATGGGCACCTCAGGATCCGGACGGTGGAGCTGATAGAGGTCTATGCGCTCGGTGTTGAGCCGCCGCAGGCTGGCGTGCACCTGCTCCATGATGTGGTATCGGCTACTGCCGCGGTCGTTGGGACCGTCGCCCATGGGGTGAAAGACTTTTGTCGCTAGCACCACCTTGTCGCGGCGGGACTTGATTGCCCGTCCCACGATTTCCTCGGCATAGCCGCGAGGCTCAGAGTAAGCGTTGGCTGTGTCTATGACGTTGATGCCCGCTTCCAGCGCAGCGTGAATCAGCCAGGCCGCGGCCTCCTCGGAAATGCGCGTGTTGAAGTAGGCGGTTCCCAGCCATAGCGGCGAGACTTTGACCCCGGCGCTTCCCAGATTGCGATATTCCATTGCATATGCTCCTTTTGGCTTCACGTATCGTTGTGCTTCTAGCATACCGTTTTGGGGCTTCTCCTGTTTGGTGGTCGCCGGCGATGCTTGGGGAAGAACTCCGTCCTGTCAGTTGGACCCATTACGGAGGCAGCCAACAAAAGTGTGCCACACGCAAAACCAGCGTGGGGGGGGGGGGCGGGGGCACAAAAAACCCCCCGCGAGTGTTTGAGGGGTCATCGGTGGGGGGAGGATGAACAACAACGCA
>VXOZ01000072.1:11397-11853 GCA_009839775.1 Chloroflexota bacterium
GTGCGTGGTGGAAGTTTTTTCTTGTGGTCAGGTTGGTTCTTGTCAGACTGCTACCGGTGGTGCGAGAAATCACGCCCGACTATTATCAGCGCGTTTTCCTCACCTCACGGTCGGTGTCTAGCCAAACTCCGCGATGAAGTCGTCCATGGCGGTCTGCGCTTGCTCTTCGAACGTGCGCATACCCTCGGCGACCGTAACCTCACCACGCATGATGGACTGGAGATTCCTGCTCGTGATCGGCAGAATGTCGCCCGCGCCGGGCACACTCACGACGAAGCGGGCGCCTTCCATCTCGTCAATCGCCAGCTTGCGCAGCTTGTCGTCGCCAATGTAGGCCTCGCTTTGAGCAACGCTTGCGCGCACCGGGATGCGGTCCATGGCAATCGACCAGCGCAGGTTCACGTCCGCGCCGTACATGAAGTCGGCCCAGGCGAAACCGCCGTCGGGGTTGCTGCT
>VXOZ01000311.1 GCA_009839775.1 Chloroflexota bacterium
CAATTAGGAAGGAAGTTGCGGACCATCTGACGCATCGCAACTTACCGTTTGAGCGTCCGCCGAGGCTCACTGGACATTCAAAGCGCTCCTGGAATGTGGATTTTCGTGTTCGCACTAACAATCACGCGTTCTTGGTCAACGTGCTAAGTGCAAAGAATCGTTCTGCAGCTCGCAGAATTACAGACCGAGTAGTAGCTACTTGGTATGACTTGGGTTCTGCAGTATGGAATGAGCCGATGGGCTTCATTTCTGTGTTTGACGACACAACTGATGTTTGGACGGACAAAGACTTCAGTCTCGTAGAATCTCTGTCTAGAGTGTCAAGGTGGTCGAATCCAGACGGGTTATTTCACACACTATCTTTGCCACCTAAGGGCGCACTGCCCACCTGACACAAGGCACGTGAAAGAGACTCTGTGTCATGACTCAAATCACCAATCCTGCTCTACTGGGATTCAGCTTCTTCTAGGTTCTCAGATGGGTACGGGTCAATCTGGCTCTGGGCTTTGACTGTTAGGGAGTGATCAATTCCCGGTCACAGGGATTGCTATTCTATGGCTGTTGAAAGAGAGTCTGAATTGATGGGATCAGAGGAGATATCTGTACTTCTACCGCCGTTGTGTTGCTACGATCCCCAGACCGCGCCGTTTGGGCGCTATGTGTTGGAGATGCTCTTTGCTGAGGGGTTGACCGGCGCTGATGAGCAGAACGTGCGGGAGACTCCGTTGGCGGCGGAGTCATTGCTGGCGAGGCAGGCGGTAATCGTGGCGCCGTGCGGCGAGGATACCGGCGCGGAACAGGCGGCGCTGGAAGCGCTGCGGCAGGGTACGCCGGTCGTTTTCTTGAGGCCGTCCGCGGAAACCGCCGCGGTGCTTGGCCTCACGGATAAGCAGCGGCGCACGGCCAATGAAGCCTACATCGCACCGGAGCGCAACCATCCGCTCTGGTTCGCGGCGTTGGGCGACTTCATGCAGTTTCACGGCACCGGCGATATGTATGGCGAATACGGCGGACGGGAGCACGTGCTGGCCTGGATCGCCGGACGCGACTGGGCCTTGCCCTTTCCGGCAATTGTGACTGGCACGTACGGCACGGGTCGGTTCGCCGTCATCACGTATGACCTCGCTACATCCACCGTGCTCTTCCACCAGGGCCGTCGCGAGCAGGCGAGCACCGGCGCCAAACCCGATTTCGACGGCGACGGTCTCTATTGCCCAAGCGACCTCTTCATCGGCTACCGCGATCGCACACTGCTCGATCTCCCGCAAGCCGACCTGCAGCAGCAGTTGCTCATTAGAATTTTAGAGTGGGCAAGCGCGCCCCGCGCGCCATTGGCACGTCTCTGGTATTACCCAGACGCCGCGCCGGCCATCGTGCTTGTGAACGGCGACAGCGATGGCATGACCCGCCCGCAGATGGAGTGGTACACCAATATGGTGGAGGCTCACGGCGGCGAGTATACCGTCTACCTCATGGAGGAGCATCTGCAGCACCTTACGCCGGAGATGGAGCGCGACTACCGGCGGCGGGGCCACTCGGCGGGACCACACATCTGGCACTCGCTCAAACCGACGGTTGCGGAGATGCGCACGCGCATTCAAGAAGAGGTCGTGCTCTTCGAGGAGCGCTACGGCTATCCGCCCAAGACCACCCGCCACCACTGCGTCATCTGGCCGGGCTGGGTCGAGACTGCGAAAGCGCTGGCCGACGCCGGTTTTCGCATGGATACGAACTACCGCGCGGGCGACCACCTGCAGTACGGCTACCTGACCGGCAGCGGCCTGCCCATGCGGTTCATCGACGAGGACGGCGAATTCATCGAAATCTTCGAGCAGGAGACGCTCTTCTGCGACGACTACGTGCTCGTGGACAAGAGCTTTCTGCCGCCGCTCAGCGAGGAGCAGGCCATCGCCGTATCCAAGGAGTACATCGACGCCGCCCGCGACCACTATCACACGGTGGTGCACCTCTACTTTCACCCGATTTACGCCACCGGCGTACAGGTAAACACCGGCCAGTTCATCCGCACGGCGGGCTGGTTCGAGGCGGTCCTTAAATACGCGGCTCAAGAGGAATTGCCAATGCCGAGCACGGATGCGTGGTGCACGTTCAATGAGCAACGGCGCGTCACAGTTCTAAAGGAGCAGCGTTGGGACGCGGCGAGCGGCGTTCTTCATCTCTCCGTAGAGTCAGATGACGGTCTGCCTAGCGGAACACTGCTCGTGCTCGCGCACTATAACGGTTTGGAACTTGCCGAGGTCTTGCTGGACGGCGCACCAATGGAGCTCACGCGGCGGAGTGTGGCGGGAATAGCGTACGTGCTCGCCGTGGGTGACTTTAGTGCCGGCGTCCATGAGGTGGCAATTCACTACCAGTGAGCGAAGAAGCGCCCTTCTGAAAGTTGCCCGTGCCCAATCTCTATCCAGCTAGGAACGGGGCAGATTCTGCCAGGCCGCCGAGCTAAAGAGGCGGGGGACAAGCCCCCGCGCTACGATGTTCACAAAGGGATGTCCGTACAACAGTGCGGTTTCGGTCTCCGGCTCAATACCCTCGGTCTCGTGGAGTAAGGCAATCCAGTCCTTAGAACTCCGGCAGCATGTCCATCATCCACATCATCATGAGCATCATGGCGGCCATCATCAGCATCATGAGCGCCATGCGTCCAAGGAGGCTTAGGGTGCGTCTGGGCGAGAATTCAAGTCCAAAGGCAATGATGATACGGACGAGTTGGAATGCCTCGCGTAGCCTCACGTAGTGACCCTTGCGTGGCCCTTGATCGTCATCAAGCGGTACAAGCAGGATGGGAGCGCAGGCGGTCATCATTAGAAGGGTCAGCGCGGCGGGCAGCGCCGGCGCACCTGAGGGGCGGTCGGCAAGCACCTTCAATGCCGGGCGGCGCAAGACACGGAAGCCGGAGTTAACGTCGGGCAGCGGTCTCCCCAGCGCGTCGGAAGCCAGCATGTCAATGATCCAGGGCAGGATGCGGCGGCGCGCGGGAATGGGCTGCTGGATGCCAATGCGCACGCCGACAGCCATTGCGGCATTGTTCTCTTCCAGTGCGCGAACGAGGCGGGGTATTTTGGACACGGCGTACAGAGTGGGAAGATCAATTGTGCAGACCAGGTCATGCTGCGCCTCCGCGCTTGCGGCGAGAACAGCATCACCCCAACCGGAGCCGTGCTCCTGAGAGATGAACCGGACTGCGGGGAAGCCTGCCGCGTCCGGTACGGCGGCCATGAGGGATGCGGCGGCTACGATGATGACTTCGCACGTGAGCCCATTGGACGTTAGAGCTGTTAGTGTCGGCTCGAGCGACTGGGCATGCCCCGCATCGTCTTTCAAGACTGGGATGATGACAGATAGCGCCGCCGGTTTCTGACCTGTACCGAGGCCGTCCGTCATTGGCTTCGCCTCTCGTATTCCGACCGATCGCATTGCCGACAACCGTGTCGGCTTCCTGCTCAAGTACTTGCCTCGTTTCGCGAGCAAGTCAGAAATCTGACTCAGCGAGGGTGGCAACTCCAAGGCTAAGCCACCGCTGCGCCGCAGCCCACGTGGCATTCACTGCGTCGAGCAATACGGCTATTTGGAGGCGGTAATACTCGGACTGTGCTGAGAGTGGCGGTCTGCTTGCAGTGCGGGCTGCGCCGAAGAAATCAGGTTTAGGTGATGTTCTTCATGTGCGGACTCGTCTTGGCGTGCACGCGGCGGGGATATTCGTACGTATCAACGCGATCGTCGAGGCGCGCGGGCAGTTCCTGTTCCAAGAAGCCTTCCAAGCGAGCGCGTTGCTTGAGCGCCGCCTCGGGCTCACTCTCAAGCACATTCTTCGTTTCCTGTGGGTCGTCGCGTAGGTTGTAAAGCTCTTCCTGCACGTGCTGGGCGGCGGTTTCCTGCGTAACCGTAAAGCCCCCGCTGTCAGTCTTACGCGGTCCCTGCTCGAAGTCGATGACGTAGTTGAAGTCGTGGTCGCGCACGGTCGCGTGCTGTCCCCATCCGGCGACAATGAAGTCGCGGTTCTTCTCGCGCTCGCCGGTAACGAGGGGCCACATGGATGTGCCGTCCAGGCCCTGATATGCCACGCCAAAGAGATCGAGCACGGTGGGCGGCACGTCCTGATGCTGGACAAACGCGTCAAGGCGCTTGCCGGCGTGCTGCTTGTCGGGATGGCGGATGAACATGTTGATGCGCGTATTGAACCACTGCAGGTGGTCTTCCGACTTGCCGAAGCGGTTGCGGTCGAGCAGTTCGGTGCCGTGATCGGACGTGAAGATGATCACCGTATCTTCCAGGAGATGGAGCGCCTCCAGCTTGTCCAGGAAATGCCCGATCCAAGTATCCACGAACGTCACTTCACCGTAATAGAGTGCTTTGGTGCGCTCGATGGCCGCTGCGCCTTCGACCTCCGTGCCCACCGGCCAGATGTAGTCCTTTACGGAGTCGTCTTTGAAATAAGCATCGGCGTAATGCAGCGGCGGGTCCCAAGGTTCATGCGGATCGAAAGAGTCGATATAGAGATAGAACGGCCCGTAGGATGCATTGTTCTCCACCCAGTCCATGGCGCTCAGAAAGACGCGCGCCGCCTGAAAGTCGTCCTCTTTGGTGCGTTCGCCTTGATTCCAGAGGTACTGCAACATGCCGGTCATGCGGGGCGAGTCCAGGGCAGCGTCGGTATGCTTGGTCGGATCGACGGCGCCGGGCGGCAGGGTCTTCCAGTGGTCGAACTCCTGCCCGCGCACAAAGTCCCAGGAGCAGAAGCCGCGCGTGAAGTTCATGGTGGCTTTGAACATGTGGTACGTATCGGCGATAAACCCGGTGTTGACGCCCGCTTCGACCAGGCGTTCGGCGACGGGCGTATGTTCCGGCGGGATCTTGTGCCAGCCGCGCGGCGACGGGCTAGAGCCAAGGGTATCGTAGCCAAAGCGCCACGGAAAACTGTCCATGCCGGTAAAGAGCGCCCGGCGGACGGGAATGGTAGGATAAGCGCAGCCGTAGGCCTCGGTGAAGACGACGCTCTCCGCCGCCAGGTTGTCGAGCACCGGTGTGCGAATGAAATCGGTGCCAAAGGTGTGCACCATGTCGGTACGCATGGTGTCGAGGCAGATGACAACAACGTTCATTCCAAAGTACCTTGGTAAGTGATGACATGCTACTCCGCCTATAGCTAAGCACACTCTCGGAATGATGCGCAAGCCTGGTCGCTTGAACGGATTGCTGGGAACCGCCGCCGCCTTCACCTTGCAAACGGTCGCTTGCGCCGCAGATTGTGGCACCGCTAGAATGGGGAATCGATGCCTGTTGGGCCGCGGCTTCTCAGTTTCCTTCATCTAACGTACACACCGATCGCTCGCTTATGGAACAGACGGCACGCATAACAGGTGGCTTGCGCCAAGGGCTCGCGGCATGGACCCGATGGGGGTGGTTGCTTGGCGTCGGTTTCCTGCTTGTTACCCTCGTGAGCCGCATCCCCTTTCGCAGCGAGACGCTTTTTGCCTGGGATTCCGCCAACTATGCCTTTGCCCTGGAGCACTACAATGTCGCCTTTCATCAGCCGCAACCGCCGGGCTATCCGCTGTACGTAGCCAGCGCCAGGCTCTTCTATGCTCTGGGCTTCGACGCCAACACGAGCTATGTGATCCTGTCGCTTATCGCTAGCGGTTTTGCGGTCTGGTGTCTCTACCTGCTCGCCTGGCGGCTTTACGACATTCAGACGGCAGTTGTCAGCGCCCTGTTGCTCGCTACGAGCAGCAACTTTTGGAGCCACGGCGAGGTGGCGTACCCGTACGCGTTCCTCGCTTTGTTTAGTACGCTGGTACTGCTGCTGCTGACCGAGACGAAACTAGGGACGCGCAACCTAATAATCCCGGCCGCGCTCGTGCTGGGCCTAGGCGCCGGTTTCCGACCGGATCTGCTGCTTTTCCTGCTGCCGCTGTGGGTCTACGCCTGGTGGGGCCGCAGTCTCAGAAGCCTTGGCGCCGGGTTTGGCGTGCTCCTCGTGGTGGTGTTGGCTTGGGCGATTCCGACCGTGCAGTTGTCCGGTGGCTGGGAGGCGTATCTTCGGACGTCAACCGAGCATTACGGCTTTTGGGCCGGACAATCTTCAGGTCTGATGGGGTATCTCAAGAGTGTGCTGGACAACACACGCACGCTCGCAACCGTTCTCTACAACGGCGTTGGTCTTGCCCTACTACCGATTATCTATTTCTTGGGGCGTTACTTCTCTCCACAGCAGGTTGTCAGAGACGCGCGCACCCGCCTGATTCTGCTGTGGATCGCCGTGCCGTTTGTGTTCTACATGGTGATATTTATAGGGAATCCAGGCTATGTTCTTTCGTTCCTCCCCGGCCTGCTCATCTATGCCGCTCTAGCGGTACGTGGCCTTGCCCGGGATTGTGAGCAAGCATACCGGTTTCTCATGACGCAGCGTGGCATGGTAACGACCGCCATAACTCCGCATCGCGTGTCATTGGGTATTACGCTTGTGCTTGTCGCGATCATCGCGGTTTCGAATTCCCTTCTGTTTTTCTTCGCCTCCGGTGCAGGGCGCTATCAGGAGATTCGTCAAATCGACGAGACGCTCACCAAACAGGTGCGCTACATCGCCTTGAACCATTCTCCCGACGATACGTTGGTCATAGCGTTCGACCGCTCCCACCAGCTCGAGTACTATCTCCAAGACTATTCGTTCCACCTGCTCTTCGATCCCGGCGACCCCCGCTACTGGGAGTCACGACGGGAATTTACGATTCCCGAGGGAATCACGCAGGTAATCTTGCCGGATTTGGGGCGGAATACCAGCGACCGGACAGAGCAGATCGTGGAAATCGGCTTGGGGCCCGGGGTGAGTCTCTTCGTGGCGCACGTTAAGCCGGGAGATACACTGATACACGGGTACCAGTATGCTTCCGTGCGCCCGGCGCCTGAAGGAGAGGTATGAGCCTTCCGCCTTTGGCTCGTGCATCGCAACCGCGCGAAACACGTTGTGGCAATCGCATATTGCAGTGGGGCTCCCGTACCTATGTAGTCGGCATTCTCAATGTGACGCCGGACTCTTTTTCCGGTGACGGAATCGGCGGAGATGTAGAGCGCGCCGTGTCCCAAGCAGTCCGTTTCGCCGCAGAGGGCGCGGACATCCTCGACATTGGCGGGGAGTCCACCAGACCAGGCGCAAATGCCGTATCTCTGCAAGAAGAACTCGACCGCGTGTTGCCTGTGATCGAAGCGGTTCAGCGGGAGGTGGATGTCCCGCTCTCGATTGACACGTATAAGGCCGCCGTGGCGCGGGAAGCAGTGAGCGCGGGAGCGGCAATGGTCAACGA
Source organism: Chloroflexota bacterium (assembly GCA_009839775.1). Taxonomy (GTDB): domain Bacteria; phylum Chloroflexota; class UBA11872; order VXOZ01; family VXOZ01; genus VXOZ01. The sequence goes on from VXOZ01000311.1 coordinate 7,320, forward strand.
CGTTTGGGGGCTTGGCGGGGATCCCGCCATGGGCGCGGCTGTTGCGGCACTGGCTGTGCCGGTGGTGCTGATGCATAATCGTCGTTCTCAGTCGCGGCAGTCGGCCCTTGGCGGCTACTACGAGCAGGCTGCCTATGGCGACGTGGCGGAAGACGTAACCAGAGAACTTGGAGAGGCGATTGCCCGTGCCTCATCCTGCGGGATCGCGGCCGACAACATCATCATCGATCCCGGGATTGGCTTCGGCAAGACGCCACAACAGAACATCGAACTTATGCGCAACCTCGGTTTGCTCCAGCGTTTGGGGCAGCCGGTGTTGATCGGCACTTCTCGGAAATCCTTTATTGGACTAACCCTCGATCTGCCTGTGGAAGAGCGCCTGGAAGGCACTGCCGCAACGGTGGCGCTGGCAATTGCGCAGGGCGTCGATCTCGTACGTGTCCACGACGTGGGCGCCATGGTGCGCGTTTGCCGCATGACTGACGCTATCGTGCGCCGCTCATGATCGCCAGCACCTGGATGCGGAATTCCCACACATGACCTGCCTTGCTCTCTTCTGGCAACCTACGGACGAAGAATTTAGCCTGCGAAGATAGGCACCTACTTGTCAAGTCGACGGAACTTCATACTTGGCGTCATGAACGGCGTCTTCTATGTCACAGGGATGGCCTTCACCAGCGCTACTGTGGCGATGCCCTGGTATGTAAGTCAGCTCACCCAGTCCAACGTGCTCATCGGCATCTTGCCCGCCATGCAATTGGGCGGCTGGGCGCTGCCCCAACTATTCTTGATCAACTACATGCAGCGCCAGCGGCGCAAGCTCAAGTTTTACCGGCGCAGCGCCGTGGTGCGTAGCTCCTGTTGGGGGATACTGGCCCTTATTGTGCTCATCGCGCCGGCACAAGCCGGTATTGTGTTGCCTGCGTTGATAGTGCTCACTGGCATCGCGTCGCTCTCCGGCGGGTTTACCGGCCTGGCATTTTTTGACGTGGTAGGACGCATCGTGCCCCGCCGCCAGCTCTCGACGTTTTTCTCGCTTCGCAACTTCTTTGGCGGCGTTGGCACCCTCGCGGCGGGGGTGGTAGTGCGCTTTGTGCTGGAGCAAACAGGCGCGGACTTGCAGCCGATAGGCATTCTCTTCGTGCTCACGTGGGTGTTTACCATGGCCGGGTACACTTCGTTTAGCTGTGTAAAGGAACCGGAAGGTCCTCCCGTCCTGCCGAAACGCACCGTGAGTGAAGATGTGCGCCGCATCAAAGAGATCGTGCTGAGCGACCCGCCGTTTCGCATGTACCTCATCATTCGCATCCTTGCCATGGTTACCTTTGTCGCAATGCCGTTCTACGTGGTGTATGGCGCCAACATCCTGCAATTGTCAGCACCCGTCGTGGCTTCGTCGGCAATCGCGCTTACGGCAGGAGTAATCGGCAGTAACGTCATCTGGGGTTGGCTGGGAGCCCGCGGCGGCGGCTGGCTGCTGCTCGTCGCCTTAACTTTATTCAGTGTGCTGCCCCCGCTTCTGGCTCTTTCAACGCAGGTGCTTGTGGCCTCTCAGGCGGCGAGCACTTTGGTCGACTGGGTATTTCTTGCCGCGTTCGTATTCCTCGGCGCCGCTACCGGCGGCAGCGAAATCACGTTCTCGGTGCTCGCTATCGAAGTTTCGCCGGTGGAGGATCGCATTATCTACATGGGCTTCACGAATACCCTAATTGGAATCTTGATTTTCCTTACACCGGTGGGTGGGCTCCTGGCAGATCTAGCGTCCTTTGAGGCCCTCTTTGGGGTGGCCTTAGCGGCCGCGGCGCTAACGACCATTCTTGCAGTGATTGCGCTGCGCAGTTTTGCCCAGCCGGAACCGGAAGTGGCGGAGACGCCGCTGGCGCCGGAACCGGATTCAGCGTGACTGAAGACGTCGAAGTTGCCCAGGAAACGCAGTTCAAGCGTAACGGTGACTCATCTTGGCGCCTCATCCACGTGGAACTCCACACACCACGGCGACTCACGATGGCTTCTTGTATAATACGCGGGGACTACTCGTAAACGTAGAGAAGGGCGCGAAAATGAAGATTGGGATATTCACTGACGAGGTGCATCCGGACTTTGCCACGGGGCTGGGCGTGATGCGCGAGCACGGCATCATGTATGCGGAGTTGCGGACTATCAATGGCACGAATTTGATGGACCTCTCCGCTGACGAGCTGGATGACGTGGAGCGTCTCCTTGCAAATAACGGCATTCAGGTGAGTGCTCTTGGCACGCCGATCTTCAAGTGCCCCTTGGAAGGCCGGGAGAGAAAGATCCAAGGCGACACTTTTGGCGCGCAGGAGATGACCTATGAAGAGCATTTGGCGCTCCTGCCGCACTGCTTTGCGCTGGCCGAGCGGTTCGGCACACGGGTGGTGCGTTGTTTCTCCTTCTGGCGAGATGACGATCCGGAAGAAGTGTTTCCCAGAGTGGTGGAACGCTTCGGCCCGGCGCTCGACCTTGCCGCCAAGCACGGCTTCGACCTATGCATGGAGAACGAGCCGACGTGCTACGCCGGCGTGGGGGAAGAGTCACACCGCTTGATCGAAGCTGTCGGTTCCCCGCACCTTAAGGCCATCTGGGACCCGGGCAACTGCCTGTGGGCGGAAGAAGAACCCTACCCCAAGCACTATGCAGCAATCAAGCCCCATCTGGCGCATATGCATGTAAAGGATGCGCGCTGGGTGAATGGCGAGATAGAGGCGTGCCGGGTGGGTAAAGGTGAGACCGATTACGCAGGCCAATTCCGCGCGCTGGCGAAGGACGGCTACGATGGCGTCTACACGCTAGAGATGCACTATCAGGTTGAAGGCGGCCCGCCGGAAGCGACGGCAATCGAATCCGCCAAAGCGCTGCGGGAGATGCTGACGGCTGCGAGCGCATAGAGACGGCTGAAACCGCATTAAACACAGGGGGTATCTGCGCATTGCACCGATACCCCTCTTCTCGCTGGTTTTAGCGGATCAGTGAGCGGCTGATCCTAGTCTATCTCGGGAATGTCGAGGTCCATGCCGGGATAGATCGTCTTCGGGTCTTCGCCATCGAAGCGCCACTTGTTCTTCTGGAAGATCACATCCCACTTGTTGGCATCGCCATACTCGCGTTGCGCGATGTCTTCAAGGGTTTCCCCCGGGCCGACCTTGACTGTCGTCCGGACGCCGCCACCTGACTTCTTCTTGCCAAACAATGCATCCAGGAAGCCCATCGCTCACTCCAATCTTTGCTTTGAACGCCTGTCCCAGACTTCATCGTCCGCCAAAGAGTATAGCAGCTTCTCGCTAGGTTGGCAATGCCAGTCTGTCTTCCCACAACATATGCCGGTCACTCTTTGCTATGGCCGGCCTAAGAAGCCTTTGGCTATGACGCGAATAGGTCGTGAGCCCTTGTTGGCAGTGACTGTCTGGTACCATGATGACACGAGAAACCGCTGTGAACTCTGCCGTAGCTCTTCCCAGACCGCCTTGGATTTGTGCTGAGGCCGCGTGCTGTCTATGGGTAGTGCAGGAGTACCGTCGTGCCGGACGTTTCATTAGTCCTCAGTCTTTCCCTCGCCGTGCTCGCGGCCTTCTTGTTGGGCCTCATAGCGCAACGCTTGGGATTGCCGGTAATTCTGGGATACTTGGTTGCGGGTATTGCCATTGGGCCATTCAACCCAGTGCTGCACGCCGATCAGCACGACGTCCAGGTGCTGGCTGAGATCGGTGTGATGTTCCTGCTCTTTGCCGTGGGCGCGGAGTTCTCTCTGCGCGAATTACGTCGCCTGGGACGCATCGTTGTGCTTGGCGGGATTGGGCAGATTGCGCTTACGATGGCCGTAGGGCCCGTGGTAGGGCGGTTTCTGGGTCTCACCTTTACGCAAGGGATTCTGCTCGGCGCCCTCGTCGCCCTCTCGAGCACGGTAGTGGTCATCAAAGTCCTCATGACCCGCGGGGAGTTGCAGGCGCTGCACGGCCGTATTGCGCTTGGCATTCTCATTCTGCAAGACATTGCGGTGGTGCCAATGGTCGTCATCCTCCCGGCACTGGCGGTGGGAGGCGAGGACGTGGTCTTCGACTTGCTCTTGCTGGCTGGCAAGGCGGCTGCGGTCTGCCTTGGGGCGTACTTCATCGGCGCGCGCGTGGCGCATTGGCTGCTTACCCACATTGCCCATGGCGAGTCACGTGAACTCCTCATCCTCTCCGTTGTGGCCATTGCGCTCGGCACCGCGTTCCTCACGCAGTTTGTCGGTCTCTCGCTCGCGTTTGGCGCTTTTTTGGCCGGACTTGTCGTGGCGGAATCGGAGTTTCGCACCCAAGTGGTGGCCGAGATCGTGCCGCTACGGGATCTCTTCGCGTCGCTCTTCTTCGTTTCGGTGGGGATGCTGTTCGATCCCGTTTGGCTCTTCAACAATTTGGGCGCGGTCGGCCTTACGGTTGCCGGAGCAGTGCTGGGT
>VXOZ01000332.1 GCA_009839775.1 Chloroflexota bacterium
AGTACAGCCAACGGTACATCTACTCTCGAATCTCGACGAACTACATCCTGAAGTCTTGATTCAACATGAAATCCATCCGCCAGATTACAAAGGAAGTCTTGTCTTTCGCTCAGCCATCGAACACATTCGGGGGAGTTTCATTGCATCGTCAACGCCATCACGTGAAGGCTTCATTGAGGCAATACTTAAAGACCTAATTAGACGCAAGCTAATCAAAGAGTTCCAGCATGTAGGTGGGGGCCGCAGACACGACTTCACCGTCGCCGTAGGTGAGTCCTCAGATTATTTTGTGGCACTTGAAGTCAAAGGGGGAGAGGGAAACAGCATTAACATTTCCGACCGTCCGTTGTTTGCTGATGAATTTTGCATTTGGAGCCATTTGGACGGTGCGATAGTCAATCAACCTGCTCGTGGCGCAACCGCGATCGTTTGCAGAGTAACAAACGCGTTGGTTCGCTATGAAAAGCAAGTGGATGCGATCTACTTTCGAGATGCGCTTTGTGGCACTGCCGCTCGTCCTTGCCCGAAGTATAGAGATACTCCAATCGACATATCACCGGCGCCAGACATTTTTCTCATGCCTCGACGTGTCCCTACGGTCGAGGATCCAAGTCCCCCGATCCACACGCTTGATACACTTCGGTTTCCGAGACTGCTGCTGCGAGCATTTGGCGTTGCCGAGGAGGACTACGAAGAACACGTTTGGCAAGTACACGTAAGTATTGAGCCTCTTGCGGACATGCGGTTGCGTCGTGTGGTTCAAGTGAAGCACAAGGACGAAATCGTGAGCGAAAGTAAGTCCCGCTCTTGGAACAGATAGAGAGTTGGCAAAACGTGGATTCTCCGTTGGCTGAAGCACGACAGACATATTTGTTGGAAGAATCTTGCTTGCTGGATGCTTCATTCTGGCAAGGTTCATTCAATGGTAGAGAAAGCACCTTGCAGCAGGTCGCGCCGTATGTTGGCAAGATGAAGTCAGGTATGGCGCATGCCTTGGTGGATGTCTTTTCCAATCCCGGCGATACGGTTCTCGACCCATTTTCCGGCTCAGGGGTTGTGTCCCTTGAGTGTGTCTTAGCAGGTAGGCGGGCTTGGGCCAACGATCTGAGCCCATACGGATATACGCTTACAAGAGCAAAGTTGGAAGCGCCGGGCTCAGAGAGAACGGCGATAGCGCAAGCTAATCTTCTGGCCGACTTCGCTGAGCAAGAATCAGACAAAATTGATGCCTCTGCGGTGCCTGACTGGGTTGAGCAGTTCTTTCACCCTCGGACCCTGACGGAGATCCTCGCCGCTCTAGAGTATCTCGACGAGCATCCGAGCTACTTCTTACTAGGTTGCCTCCTGGGAATTCTGCACCACGTGCGGCCCGGCTTCCTTTCGTATCCGGCTAGCCACCTCGTGCCGTACCTAAGAAGGAACAAGTACCCGCCGGAGCAGTTCCCAGAGATGTACAACTACCGCGACTTGCGGTCACGACTACTAGCAAAAGTACGGAGGATGTATAAACGCCACCAATTGCCTGTCGAGTGGGAGCAGCGGGAATACCAAGTTTGGCAGTTCAATGCAATGCAGATGCCTATTGATGACGAGTCCGTTGACACGATAGTCTCAAGTCCGCCATACTTCGGCGCGCTGGATTACGCACGGGACAATCGTCTGAGGCTCTGGTTCCTGGGCTGCCACGACTGGAAAGAACTCGATGCTTCTCTCACCGCTAACAGCAAAGTCTATTTGCCTCAGATGGCTGTTTGCCTCGCCGAAATGGAACGTGTTCTCAAGACCGGCGGGTACTGTGTATTGGTGCTCGGAGATGTGGAAAGAGACGGAAAGACACATCGGACGGCAGAGGTGCTTGCTGATCTGGCTACCCAGTCAGGCAAGGGAAGTTTCTCTGTCGAGACGATCTATGATGACGTTATCCCGGATGACCGACGCTCACGACGCGGAACCCGTACGACAAAATTTGAACGAATCCTTGTCATGAAGAAGCGCTAAGCGTCTGTGCATTTCCTCGCAGGTGTTTGGGCAAACAATCCACTGAACCGGATACTTGCGGTGATCACTGTTCAACTGAGATAGTGTAACCAACCAATCCGTACGCTACCGTCCTTCCTTCTTGGTCTTCTGCTGCACAAACCACCTCTCGTATGCAGCGCGGAGACCCCGCGTGACCGGGCCTGGCGCGCCGGTGCTGAGCGGCCGGCCGTCTATGGCACAGACCGGCATGATGCCCATGAGAGCGTTCGTGAGAAAGACCTCGTCGGAATTGAGCAAAGCCGACTCGTCTAGCTGCGTTTCGTCGACGACGCGGCCTAGGCTCGGTGCCAGGTCTTCACGCACCAGCGCGCGGATGGTGCCCGGCAGCGCGCCGTCTGCAACCGGCGGTGTGCGCAAGCGGCCTGCGTGCGCACAGAAGACGTTGGCGGCAGTAGCGCAGGCCATGCTGTCCCGGGTGTTTAGCATTAGCGCTTCATCAGCGCTTTTCTCCGCTGCTTCTTGGCGCGCCAGTATGTTGTCAAGATAATTCAGCGACTTGACGCGGGAGAGGGGCGACTGCTCGTTGCGGCGCACTTTGCGGCTGATGATCACTCTCATGCCGTCACGATAAAGGTGGTCAGGGTAAGGCGCGAACGGGGTTGCACGGATGAGAAGCGTCGGCGGCGCGTCGGCAGGCGGCAGCAGGCCGCGCGCGGCGGGCGAAAACCCGCGCGTGACCGTGAGACGGACGGTGGCTTCACACAGGTTATTGGCGTGGAGTGTCTGGCCCACTGCTTGGTGCAACTCATCCGCCGTCCACGGCAGCGCGAGCCTAATCGTCTGTGCCCCACTGTGCAGGCGCTCCCAATGCCGCTGCCACTGCAGAATGCCGCCTCCCAACACGCGCATAGTCTCAAAAAGCCCGTCGCCGAGCAGCAAGCCGCGGTCAAGCGCCGAGACCGCGCCTGTGCCCTCCGGCACGAGTTGCCCGTTCACGTAGCAGACCGGCTTCTCGCTGATGGCGTCCATCCTCCAACGTAAATTGCCTCCAGCTCTTGCGCGACTGGGTATCACTGCTGCGAGGTCGTTCCCTCCAACACGCGCCGGGCGGCTTGGGCTTTCACCAACGTCTCGTCGTATTCCGCTTGGGGATCGGAATCGGCCACCACCGCGCCGCCGACCTGCAAGTAGAGGCGGTCACGGGTGAGCACGAGCGTACGAATGACAATGCTCGTGTCCATCGCACCGTCAAAGCCCAGATAGCCGATGGCGCCGCAGTAGATGCCGCGCCGCACGGGTTCAAGCTCCTCAATGATCTCCATGGCTCGAATCTTAGGACAACCGGTTACCGAACCGCCGGGAAAAGCAGCCTCAAGCGCCGCTACGGCATCGGCTTCCGGCCGCAGTTCCCCCGTAACTGTGCTGACGAGTTGCCACACATTGCTGTAGCCCTCAATTTGCCAAAGCGCAGGCACGTGTATCGACCCAGGCCGGCAGACCTTCCCCAAGTCGTTGCGCAATAAGTCCACGATCATGAGGTTCTCGGCGCGGTCTTTCTCGCTCGTACGCAATTCCCGCGCCAGCCTCTCGTCCTCGGCCAAGGTGCGGCCGCGCGGCCGCGTGCCTTTGATGGGCCGTGTCTCCACAGTACCATTGCGCACGTGGAGGAACCGTTCAGGAGAAGCGGACGCAACCCAACGCTCGCCGAGATCAAAAAAGGCTCCAAACGGTACCGGGCTTTCCCGCTGCAAGCGCTGGTAGAGCGCCCACGGCGATCCTTCCCAGCCAGCCGCGAAGCGCTGCGAGAGATTCACCTGGTAGACGTCGCCGGCCGCGATATACTCCTGCGCCCGCCGTACCATGGCAAGGTACTGCTCGCAGGTCACATTAGATGCCAAGGGCGTGGTCAGACGAAAGCCAGCGGCGGCGCTCTCCCCGGCGCCGTTACGGTTATGCCAGGCAGCCAGGATTCCTATGATCTCAGTCTGCCGCGCGAGGGCGCTCGCTTCCGTGCCGTCCGGCAAGCCGGTGGTCACCAGCCATGACGTACTCGTATGGTGGTCGTGCGCCAGCACCCAGTCGTAGAACCCCAGGCCCATCTCCGGCGTAGGCACGTCACAACGCGCGTACGACGGCAATTCCTCAAGCTGACGGCCCAAGTCATAGGCGAACGCGCCCACCGCGCCGCCTTGAAACGGTGGGCCGTGCGGGGCTGGCAACAACGCATGCTCCGCCAAGAGATCGCGGAGTACGGCAAAGGGCTGCCCGCGGCGCACGGTGGAGCGGTGAGGCTGCTGAAACCACTCTATGCGAATGCGCTCCCCGGCGCTCTCAACGCGTAGAAAGGGATCGGCAGTGAGGTAAGAGTAGCGTCCCAGCGCCCCCTGTTGGCTGCTTTCGAGAAGCGCGAGGCCCGGCCAATGGGCGAACGCCGGCGCGACCGCATGCGGCAATACAGTTTCCGGTAACTGCTGCACCAGCGGCGCTAGCGTGCTGTTGGTCACGGTACCGATCATGTGACTTGGCCTCCTGTTCCTAATGAGACCATGCCACAGGCAAGGGCGCAACGGCTTGTGTGGTTACCGTGGGTGCACCCTCACCGCCCGCAAGCGGGTGGATCGATGGGATCGGTGCATGAAATGGGTAGGCGGACTGCGCGCTCAGTCGTTCTCGCTCGCGCCAGCGCTGAACTCGCTCTGCCTGAAGAGTTGCACTCCGAGGTATGCGCTCCAGGCTACCCAGAGGAAGTAGCACGCACGCGTAATTGTCACCATGGTGTCGTACAGACCGGGATCGCTAATCCCCACCACTTGACTGAGGAGCGCGATGGCAGAAATGACCGCGATAGCTAACGCCACTGGTCTGCCGTACCCTTCTCGCGCGGGCAAGCCGAGGCTCAGCAGCAGGAAGCCAAGGGCAACGGCGAGACCCGCAATAAGACCGATGCTAAACTGAACGGCGAAAATCGCCGCGGCAGGCTGGACGGTCTCATGCGCCATGCCCAGTGCGAGTCCCTGCATCAGAATCCAGCCAAAGACGCCCACCGTGAGCATCAGATACCCAAAGTGCGCCGACACTCTGCCGATACCGCCGCCTCTCACGCCTCGCAGCAGAATGTGATACCCAAACAGCGTCAACGTGAGACATGCGGCTATCAGGAGTGATGTGAAATTGGCGAGGGCGCGGTTCTCCACCAAGGCCGCGATACTCCCTGCGGCGTCACTGGCCTCGGCGCTGGCAATGAGCATGCCGCCCGGCTGAAAGAGATAGGCGACCACGGTCACCACCGGGCCGACAATCAGCGCAAACCCCGCAAGCCCGTTTATGGATTGTAGCCGCATACCGCACCCCCTTTAGGCTGTGTCCACATACGCGCGGCGTGGCACACCAAGGGGCAAATCAATGAGCAGACCTCTCTCCGCTCGGACTTTTCCCAAGCAGTCGCCTCGCGATGCCTCTCACCCGCCGCTCTCCCGTATGGTACCACCAAGCACGGCGTTAAGAAGCTAGACAACGAGCCTAAGTCGTCTATGCCACTGCGATCATCTCTGCGCAGACGTTATGGACACGTCCCAGCTACGCTCATTTGTCGAGAACTGCCGTTACCGGGTGCTCGGTCCGCAACTTCCGGCTCGCTTCCGGGATGCGTTGCCAAGTTCCTCGTGCTGCATCCTTTTCTCCCGCCAGGGCTTGGGCGTAGGCCAGGTTTGCCAGCACGTCCCAGCGGTTGCTGGGCTGCCAGAGGGCAATCATCTGTCGGTCGCGGGCGGCTGGTAGCGGTGTCGCCGTCATCTCGACTACTCGATACAACCGGCGTCCAAATACCGTGTAAGGTCTGCCGCCGCAGACCGCCAAAACCTCAGAACCATCGTCCGCTTTCGTGATGCCAAGAAAGCGTCCCGTCGTCCAGACGGCACTGCCGATCAAGATGGTGTAGAGCAGCAGCGCACCGCCCACCGGTACCACGTGAAACGTGGGAAAGGCGGCGACCACAATCCCGCTGATTGCCGCCAACGCGCTGAACGTCCAGAGGAGCCAGACCACGCGCAAGCGACCGATGCCGAGCATCTCGAAGTGGTGGTGCAGCGGCGTGGCCGTAAACGGCAGCGGAAACTCGGTATGGGGCACAAAGTGTCGTGAACCCACGTAGCGGCCCAAGCGCACACAGTGACGGAAGAACGGCGTGACGACTTTGGCTTGCACGAACCCGGAACCGCCGTCCAGCAAGAAGACGCCGCCCACGAAGAGCCAGATCGCGTCTGCGCCGCCGAACAGCGCCAAGGCGGCAAAGGCGCCGCCGAGACCCAGCGCGCCGCTATCGCCGAGATAGATGCGCGCCCGCCGCTTCACAGTGCCCGTGGACGACCAGGCGGAGGGTTGATTGAAGAGCAGCAGTCCGATGCTCGCCCCCAGCAGCGCCGCCGCGAAGACAATCAACTCGCCGTTTGCCTCGCGTATGATGAGTGAGAGCAACATGCCGCCGCCGGCAATGCACGCCATGCCGGCCGTCAGACCGTCTATGCCGTCGCTCACCGCCACCGAAAACGCTGAGCCCAGCGTGAGCGCAAAGAGCCAGACCAACGTAAGGCCTAACCCGACTACGCCGACGACGTTGAGGGCCTGCAGCACTCTCCCTCCCTGCGTAGCAGCCTGCGTGAAGTCGCCCGGCCACCAAAACAGCGCCGCTACCGTAACCAGCGCCGCAATCGCGTGGGCGAGCAAATAAGCGCTGTCCCCAAAGCCGGTGCCGTGCCGCCACTTCAGCCAGTCGTCGACGAAACCTATACCAAAGAAGAGAGTCGTGAGCAGCGTGAGCAGGAGCAGAATCGCGCTCGTTGCGGGCCACATGAGCCACCAAACACCGCTGAAGCACCACAGCGTAACGATCAGCGCGATGCCGCCAACGCTGGGCAGGCGCAGGCTCGGCAGATCCTCGTGGTCTTTGCTCTGCACGACCGGCTTGACCTGGCCGGACGTGAAGCGCGGAAAGATGCGGCGCAATACGGCGCTCAAGAACAACGTCAGCCCCGTCGCGCCGCCCAGCACCAGTACGGTCGCGAGTACGTCCATGGAGGGCGGTTGCTAGTCCAGTTCTTGCCAAATTCGGCGCACAAAGGCGATCGCTTCGCGCATCTCTTCCACGCGGTTTTCCCCGGCTTCCCGCTCGATGCAGTGGTAGCCGGTGAAACCGATGTCCTGGTACGACTTGAGGTAGCGCGGCCAATCGATCCAGCCTTGTCCCACGGGAGTCTCGCCTTTTTCGCCTTCCTTAACGCGGGCATCCTTGATGTGGGTGTGAATGATGTGTTCTCTGAGCGTGTAGACTGCATCATGGGGATCGGATTCGGCAAACGCCTCCGCGCGATCGTAGGGACGTCCCTCGATTGCGGCGATGCGCGCCGGCCAAATGATGAAGTTCGCCGGGTCGAGATTTATCTTTATGCCGTCGGTATCGATTGAATTGATCAGATCCAGCAGCACGGACGCGGGCTCCGGTCCGGTCTCGATGCCGAATTGCATGCCGGTCTGCTCAGCGTGCTTGCCGATGACTTCCATGGCTTCGCGGAAGACCTGCCGCCGGGGCGCATTGGCGTCTTTGGGCACGATGCCAATGTGGCTGGTGAGGGCCGGTGCGCCGAGCGCGCGAGTGTGATCAATGAGGCGCTTGGTATGGTCTACCCGCTCAGCTACCGTCTCCGCGTCACCAAAGTCGCCCAGGCCGCCGTCTGTCGCCGAGATCACCATGCCCAAGTCCTGCACGCGCTGCTGGACTTCCTTAATGCCTGTCGCATTGAGCTCCTCAGGGGCGTATTCGCCGTGACCCACCGTCAACTGCACGCTGTCGGACCCAATCTCAGCCGCGGTTTCCAGGCCCGCCGACCCAGGTGTATGCAAACAGATGAGCCGCACGCCAACTTTGATGTCTGCCATGGAATTGCCTTTCTTCCAAGATTACCCGCACTCTTAGTCACCCGCTTCCGTTAGCTCAAATTGTCAAAACTGTATATAACGACATTCCTGTACGTGTTGGGTAATTCGTTGACAGAATCTCCTGACCACTAGACAGTGTTGACAGTTTATGTCATTCCGAATGCAGCGTCGAACAGCGTTCGCGGAATCTAGGGCCATTGCTTTACACAGTCCAATGATCTCACCACTCTAGATTCCTCACTGCGCTCCGTTCGGAATGACATGTGTAGTGGCATATACGACGCTCGATCCTCCGCTCTTTACACCAAGACTGTCAACGAATTAGTCAACATTTACAGGGAATGACAATGCGCGCCAACACCGCCTCGCACAAAGCCGCTACTGCGCTGCCATGATACCACGCGCGCCTCCATCTCAGGACAGAAGCCCTCGCACCTGTTCCTCCATGTATTCCAGCGCCCGCGGCAGCATCACCTGGCCGCGAATGGCCGCTTGCAGCGTCTCCGCGCACACTTCCTCTACTTGCGGGTAAGCGGCGAACTTTGGAAACGTCAACATGTGGTTTTGAATTGTCTCTTCCAAGAGCGCCAGCCGTTGCGCGTGCACCGTGCCGGCAGGCGTCTCGCCGCGGACACGCGCCATAACCGCGCTCCGCGGCACGATCGCGCCGGTCTGTGCCTCCACGTACTGACTTTCCGCAGAAGTGAGAAAACGCACGAGCGACAGCGCGCCGTCCAAGTCTTTCACCGACGTGGGGATAGTAAAGGAGTGGCCGCCCGCATAAACGGCTCGCGTGCCCGCCGGGCCTACCGGATAGAGCGCCACGCCAAATTTGTCGGCGACGGCACTTTCTTGTGGATCGGTGAGCAGGCCGTAGTAGGCAGGCCAGTCGGCAGCCAGGGCGCACTTTCCGTCGCGAAAGAGCTGCGATACCTCATCGAAATGGGTAGCCGTAAGGTCACGTGGCGTCAAGCCCTGCTGGTAAAGATCGGCCAGGAAACCCAGCGCCCAGCGGCCCGCGGCCGTATTGAACGACGGGTTGAGTTCGGCGTCAAAAAGAGTCCCGCCCGCCATCGCGACCAGTTCGAAGAACGTCCCGAACAAGCCCGATGAGTGACCGGGAAAGGCAAAGCCAAAGAGGTCGGGCGGACGCGTGAAGAAGGTGGCAACGTCCCGCACCTCGTCCCACGTCTGCGGTACCCGTAGCGTGCGTCTGTATTGGCGCTGAAACCGCGCCTGCTCGGCCGGACTCTCCAACAAATCATTGTGGTAGAAGAGGATGCGGGCGTCAACGTTGCGCGGGATCTGCACAAGCGCGCCATTAACCCGCGCAAGCTTGAGCAAAGCGGGCGAGAAATCCGCCAGTTCCGCTTCAGAAAAGTGCGTATCGAGAGGAAGCAGCCACTGTTGCTGGGCCGGGGCGTATTTGACGTGGGTGGAGATGACGTCGTAGGTTGCTGTGCCAGCAGCAAACACCTCGTCGATGTGCGCGTTCAGCGCCGGATGGGGCAATCGCACATGGACGTTTACCGCGTAGCCGGTTTCCTGCTCGAATTGCGGCAACCGGCGGTAGAGCGCGTCATACTGCGGCCCGCCGATGAAGGCGACATCAAGGTGCTTTTGGGGCATGATCAGTACCCCTTCTAGGCAGCACGGCTAAGCATGCACACGGGCTCGCCTTGCCAATACAAGAGCGGGGGACAAGCCCCCGCGCTACAGGAAGAGAGAGTGGCGGTACATTCCACGTTTCGGCGGCCGGTTAACGGGTTGTCCCCTGAAGTCCACGCGACCAAACCAAGACTTCTGACGTTTGGCGACACAAGCTGCTTACCGTTGGCCGAAGAGCGGCTGGCCATCCACGCCAATTTCCAGGCGGTACACGGCGCCGGTCTCGGTTTCCGTGACGTAGAGCGAGTCTTCCCAGAAGGCCACGTTCGTGGGATTCTTGCCCGGCATTGACAACTCCGTAATCACCTCGCCGGAAGGCGCGATGACGGCCACTACGCCCTTGCCGTAATGAGCGACGTAGAGGTTGCCGTCGGCGCCGAAGTCCATCCCGTCAGGCCCGACGCCGCCTTCCATCTGCGCGAACAGGCTGCGGTTATCGGCGCTGCCGTCGGGGTTCAGGGTGAAGGTGTGTATGCGGCGCGTAAACGTCTCTGCCACGTAGAGCGTCTCCTCGTCGGCAGAAAGGCAAATCCCGTTTGGAAACGCCATTCCGACGGCAAAAACTGAGACTGCCCCGTCTGCCCCCACGCGGAATACGCGTCCCACCGGCTTTTCCAGTGTCGATCCTTTGGGATCGGTAAAGTAGCAGTTGCCCTGCCGATCGAGAACAAGGTCATTTGGGCCCCGGAACGGCTTGTTATTGAATGACTTCGCCACCACCGTCCACGACCCATCGGGCGCAAAGTCGAGTATCTGCGCCAAGCCGTTCTCCGCCACGATCAGGCGACCGTTTTGATGCAAGCGTGAACCGCATGGGACGCCGCCTGTCTCGGCAAAAACCTCCACGTGCCCGTCCTGTGTCACCTTGCTGATGCGCCCGGCCTCGCACTCCATGACATAGAGACTGCCCTCGCGGTCGAAGGAAGGGCCCTCAGGAAAGTTAAAGCCTTCGGCAACCAGTATGGGAGGCGCATCGGTCTTCATGCGAAAGCATCCTTTCTCCAAGGTGACGTCGCGCAGATTTCCGCGCTGGCATCAGACGATTGAGTGCTACTGCTCTGCAGTGTCTTTATCGCGAATGTGCGCCGCCGGTCCCAGCGGACGCGAAAGATCGTACTCTAAGAGTTCCGGATGGCGCTGCAGAAACTCCTGCACGCGCGTGCCGCCCAGCCCCTTGAAACCGAGCAGGAAACCGCCGTCTATCAGTAAGGTGTGCCCGGTAACGAACCGTGCCTCGGCTGAACAGAGATAGAGCGCCCCTTGGGCGATGTCCTCGGCGCGGCCAACGATGGGGAGGATATTCCAGAGAATATTGCGTTCGTGCCAAATCGGATCGTGGGCGTTTTCTTCTCTCATCTCGTCCGAGGGAATGGCGCCTGGCGCTATCGCATTAACGCGTATGCCGTCACCACCCAAGTCGAGCGCCATCTGCTTGGTGAGCTGGATGAGCGCAGCTTTAGCTGTTTCGTACGTGGGGTACCCGGGGCTTACCTGAAAGCCGTGCACCGAGGTGAGGTTGAGGATCGCGCCGCCGCCCGCCGCGCGCATGTGCGGCACGGCGTATTTGCTGGCGAGAAACGGCGCTTTCAGCAGCACGTCAAAGCTCGCGTCCCAATCCTCTTCGCTCAGTTCTTCGATTGAACCGCGCCGTTCCCAATGCGCATTGTTTACCAGGATGGTCACGCCGCCGTAGCGTTCCACTGCCGCCGCGACCATATCGCGGTTGCCGGCATCCGTGCCGACATCCGCATGGAAGAACGACGCCTCGCCGCCGTCACTGCGAATTGACGCCGCTACCGCTTCACCAGGCTCGTCCTGGATGTCGGCGATGAGCACGTCAGCGCCCTCTGCCGCGAAGCAGCGGGCAATGGCACGCCCAATGTTGTTGGCGGCGCCGGTGACGATGGCTGTTTGATCCTGCAAGCGCATACTGCGTTAGGGTCCTCTGAGCAAATTTTCCTTGAATGAGGTATGTGGCGCTTCTAGCGAAGCCAAAGACCGCTTGGCAGCTACTTCTGGTAGACGTGTTCTTCAAAGTATCCCGCGGAAATCGGGATTGTACTTTTTTCCTCTTCCGGCACCAAGCTTTTCCTATTTGAACAAATGGGCGGCGATTTGTCTACCCGCATAGTGACAGAGGACATTAGTGATTTATGAAAAACGCGAGACGCTCTATCGACCAGCGACCCCTTGCT
>VXOZ01000179.1 GCA_009839775.1 Chloroflexota bacterium
ATGGCGCAATGCATCTAGACAAGACCGCAAGCGTACGTTTGACTACTGTCAATAGTATTGCCTCTCAGTGTTGGTGAGCACAAAGGTAACGAACTGGAATACGCGCAGAAAGGAGGCATATCTTCCTAAAGTTCCGTTTCTTTGCTTGAGCAGCGAGCGCGGGTCATGGCGTGCTTGGCTTGGTCTCTCGATTACTAGGCACCCCTCTCCCAACCAACCCCGCATTGGCCTTGGCCCCCTTCTCCCAACCAAACCCCGCATTGGCCACACGCAGTGGTGCTCTTTCCCAATCGCGGCCCAAGCGTGCGCTTCTGGCACATACATCTTGTATCTGTGGGACTACAAAAAGGAGCTATCCAATGAAAGCATCAGCGATCACCTTCAGCCGGCGGCACATCCTCGCGGGGCTGGCCGGCGCAAGCACCCTGCTGCCGCTGGCTGCCTGTGGCACGGTAGCGACACCCGCTGCTGAGACCGAGGCAAAGACGGAAGAGCAGGCGGCCCCAGCCAAAGAAGAGCCCCAAGAGCCCGAAGTTCAGGTGGCGAAGTGGTTCGCATCCCAAAGTGTCAGCGACCTAAAGCAGGGACTCGTTGATAGCTTTAACGAGGCGAACGACAAGTTCCAGGCCGAATACGTCGGCACACCCGGCAACCAGGGGGAACTCATCGAGAAAATCCGTGTCGGCTTGGCGGCCGGCGAACGCGACATCGGTATCTTCAACTGCAGTCCCATCTGGCTGGCGAACATCGGCGCCGCCGGACTGGCAGCGGAGCTTGATAGCCTGATCGCGCGCGACCAAATGGACATGACGGAGTATGCCGAGTTGGCACTCGACGCCCACCGCCTGCAAGGCAACCTCATCGCCATCCCCCACTACGTCAATAGTCTCATCGTCGCCTACAACAAAGACTTGATGACCAAGCTCGGTGAGGAGTTGCCTGGAGACTCGTGGACGTGGGACGACTTCGTCACGCTGGCGCGCAAGTTGACAACGGGTGAGGGTTCGCAGAAGCAATTCGGGGTCTCCTCGATTCCCCGTGGTTTCAATCCCACCCTGCCGTGGATCTGGATGGCAGGCGGCAGCACTTACGATGATGAGGGGGATCCGAGTAAATCCACCATGTCGTCCAGCGAGACGCGGGCCGGACTGCAATGGGTCGCCGACCTTTATCACAAGCATCAGGTTGTCCCGCGGCCAGGCGAGGTGGAAGGTAACCCCTTCCAAGGCGGGATCGCGCCGCTCATTGTCACCACCGGCGCGGCGATGCGCAGCTACCGTGGCGACGGGGTACCGTTTGCGTGGGACGTGATCGGCATTCCGGCAGGGCCAGCCGGCAGATCGACCTTCGCGGGGAGCTATGCGCAGGCGCTCTATAGCGATAGCAGCGCCAAGGACGCGGCGTGGGAACTCCTCAAGCACGTGACCGGTCGTCCGGGCGCCCTTGCCTTTCTAAGCGTCACACTGTCGGTGCCGGTGTACCAACCGGGCGCGGAGAATGAGTATCGCAACGCCGACGGCCAGCCCGACGGCATTGACAATGTGCTCAACTACCTCACCTATCTGCGCGCATTGCCGGCGAATCCAAAAATGCTCGCCATCTACGGGCCGGTCTACGGCACGCATCTCGGCAATATCTGGTCCGGCGAGATGAGCGTGGAAGAGGCTACGGCGGCCATGGACACCATGGTGGACGGTGAATTGGGCTAGGGTTTTCCCGGGCAATAGTTCTCTGATATCGCGATCAGGGCTCTCCCCGGCGCTGCATGCCCGTGGCGCGGGGAGAGCCCCGCAATCTTCTCCCGGCCAAAGACGAGTGTTGCGCTGCCAGGGTGATTAGTTGAGAGAAACTGACGGTGGTTCTTGTTGGCATCCGCATTAGCGGAGCCGAGAAGGTGGATTCCCGCCCCGTTCTTGATACGGGGCGAGCTTTCGCGGGGATGACGGACCGTGTCGCACCTCTGACTCATCAGTGTCACGGCGAATCTCCGCTCCGACATGGTCCGCCTTGCAAGCTTTCGCAAGCCCCACTTGTGTCATGGTTTGGAGGTGTGTCCAGTGCAACATTGGCACCCGCCAGCGGCAAGATCGCTCCTAGGTTTATGCAGCGACCGAGACCGGACAACCCCAATAGCCCTGAGAAATCGTCAATTAACCGCTAGACAACAACGCAAACCTGCGCTAGACTGCATTCAATCGTATTGCCTCTCTGTGTTAGTGAGTACAACGGTTCCGGACCGCATACTTGCAGAAAGGAGGCGTGCAAGCTACTTTCGTCTCTGCGCTTGTGCAGCGTGCGGGGGTCTGTGCCCTCTCGGCCCGCTCTTGCAAACACAAACCCGCCCATACAAAGCTCCACTCCAACCCGGATTAGGCCGCGCGTAGGCAAGCCCTCTTGCAATCGCAACCAAATTGCGTACTCCTGGCACACACATCGCGTTTCTGTATGACCAACGAAAGGGAGTCTTCGGATGAAAGTAAGAGAAATCACCCTCAGCCGCCGGCGCATTCTTGCGGGTCTCGCCGGTGCAAGCGCCCTGCTACCGCTGGCTGCGTGCGGCACGGTAGCCACGCCTGCCGCGGAGCCGGCAGAGGAGATGGAAGAAAAGGCAGCGCCTGCCGCAGAAGAGCCTCAAGAGCCTGAAGTCCAGGTGGCCAAGTGGTTCACCGCATCCTATGGCGGCGGCAGCTTCGACCCGGTGCAGCAGGGGCTCGTCGATAGCTTCAACGAACTGGACGCTACGCTCCAAGCCGAGTACGTTATCGTGCCCGGCAACCAGCAGGCCTGCATCGAGAAGGTGCGCACCGGCTTGGCAGCCGGTGAGCGCGACATCGGCATCTTCAATTGCAGTCCCATCTGGCTGGCGAACATCGGCACGGCCGGACTGGCGGCGGAGCTTGATAGCCTGATCGCCCGCGACCAGGTGGACTTGACGGAATATGCCGATCTGGCCATCAATGCCCACCGCTTGCAGGGCAACCTCGTCGCTATACCCCACTACGTCAATAGTCTCATCGTCGTCTACAACAAAGACTTGATGAACACGCTTGGTGAGGAATTACCGGTGGATTCGTGGACGTGGGATGACTTTCTCACGCTCGCACGCAAGCTGACGACGGGCGCGGGCGCGCAGAAGCAATTCGGCGTTGCCACGGTGCCGCGGGGCTTCAACCCCAACACGCCGTGGATCTGGATGGCGGGCGGCAGCACCTACGACGACGAAGAAAACCCGACCAAGTCCACCATGTCGTCCATCGAGACGCGGGCCGGTCTGCAATGGCGCGCCGACCTCTATCACAAGCATCAGGTAACCCCAAGACCCGGCGAGGTTGAGGGGGATCTCTTTAGCGGCGGGGTTTCTCCGCTTATCGTCACCACCGGCGCGGCCATGTCCCGCTATCGCGGCGACCGCGTGTCGTTTGCCTGGGACGTTATCGGCATTCCGGCAGGACCGACCGGCAGGACGACGTTTGCTGGCAGCTATGCCCAAGCGATGTATAGCGAAAGCAGCACAAGGGACGCTGCTTGGGGACTGCTCAAGCACGTCACGGGTCGTCCCGGAGCCCTCGCCATGCTCAGTGTATCGCTTTCGGTGCCGGTCTACACGCCGGTCGCGCAGAACGAGTACCGCAATGCTGACGGCCAGCCCGATGGCATTGACAACGTGCTCAACTTCCTCACGTACCTGCGCGCCTTGCCCAAGAACCCGAACATGATCGCCATCTACGGCCCAGCGTACGGCACGTACCTCGGCCAGATCTGGTCCGGGGAGGCGAGCGTGGAAGAAGCTACGGCGGCGATGGATACCATCGTGGACGGCGAATTGGGGTAGCATTCCACTCTAGATAGTTCGCTTGGCTATACGCAAGAACTCTCCTCACGCCATGGGAACGCAGCGCGAGGAGAGTTCGTTGTTTGCTGCCTCTCACAGGCGCGTGGCGCGTCAGGGTTGATTGCGACGAAGAGCGTTGTATTCGCTCCGGCCTATCTTGATCTCGCCTAGCGGACGAGGGAAGATGGACTCCGCGCGCCCAGCGGGGGCGAGCTTTCGCGGGAGTGACGGCTTCCAGCGTGCTGCCTTAATGGCAATGGTGGGCCGCGCCGCATCAGTCCGGCTCGCCAAGATCGCGTCGTTCTTCGCCCTGCAATGCGTGACAGGCAGGCAGAGTTCTGTTATCATTGATTTTGCCTCAGCAAAGTGTACGAGGCTTAGAGAGGTGTGGGATTCGTAGTAAAGTACCATCCAAACGGATGGGAACGACATAGGTAGTGGTCGCGGTAAACGGCACGGGTGACTGTTTCCGTGCCTTCTCTTTCTTCAAGTCCCCACTTGCGAGACGCAGCGGATAGAGCGATAAGCGGTCCCATGGAGGTCACGCTGCACACTACCGCAGAGTTTCAAGTGTTGAGGACAGTAAGCAAGAATCCAAGGTCGGCTAATAGACACGTGCCCACATAGCTCAGTCGGTAGAGCGCGATCTTGGTAAGATCGAGGTCACCGGTTCAATCCCGGTTGTGGGCTCCGGCGGCAGGGCATAGCCAGCGGATGGCTGGTCACAAAAGCAAATCCGCGAGCGCCAGCCGCTATACTGAATTCGTCGCGCAGCAAAGGGATCGGACCCGAGCTCTTGCGACACAGAAACTCCGGAACAGTAGTCAGTTGTAAGTTTGAGGTAAGGATACGATGGCGAAGGAGCGATTTGAGCGAACGAAGCCGCACGTGAACATCGGCACGATTGGGCATATCGACCACGGCAAGACCACGTTGACCGCAGCGATCACGAAGGTGCTCGCGTTGCAGGGCGGCGCCGACTTTACCCCTTTTGACAGCATCGATAACGCGCCCGAAGAACGCGAGCGCGGCATCACCATCGCGATTGCCCACGTGGAGTACCAGACCGAGAACCGCCACTACGCCCACGTGGACTGTCCCGGGCATGCCGACTACATCAAGAACATGATCACCGGCGCGGCGCAGATGGACGGTGCCATCCTCGTCGTCTCCGCACCCGACGGCCCCATGCCCCAGACCCGCGAGCACGTGCTCTTAGCCCGCCAGGTGGAAGTGCCGGCTATGGTGGTGTACCTGAACAAGTGCGACATGCTGGACGATGAGGAATTGCTGGAGTTGGTGGAACTCGAGGTGCGGGAGCTGCTCGACAAGTACGAATTCCCCGGTGACGATATCCCCATCATCCGCGGCAGCGCGTTGCAGGCGTTGGAAAGCGACAGCGACGATGCCAGTGATGAGGCGTATGCGTCCATCCTGGAACTGATGGCGGCGGTGGACGAGTACATTCCCACGCCGACGCGCGCCATCGACCAGCCGTTCCTGATGCCGATTGAAGACGTGTTCAACATCAAGGGTCGCGGCACGGTGGTGACGGGTCGCATCGAGCGCGGGCAGGTGAACACGGGTGAGGAGATTGAGATCGTCGGCATCCAGCGGGACACGCAGACCTCGGTGGTGACGGGGGTGGAGATGTTCCGCAAGATCCTGGACTCTGGCGAGGCGGGTGACAACGTGGGGTGCCTGTTGCGGGGCATTGAGAAAGACAACGTGGAGCGGGGACAAGTGCTGGCCGCCGCCGGATCCATCACCCCCCATACCAAGTTCGAGGCGGAGGTGTACGTGTTGAGCCGGGACGAGGGTGGGCGGCACACGCCGTTCTTCCCGGGATACCGGCCGCAGTTCTACGTGCGGACGACGGACGTGACGGGCGCGATCGCGTTGCCGGAGGGGGTGGAGATGGTGATGCCGGGCGACAACATCACGATGACGATCCACCTCATCAACCCGGTAGCGTTGGAAGAAGGTGTGCGCTTCGCCATCCGTGAAGGCGGACGTACCGTCGGCGCCGGCGTCGTTACCAAAATCCTGGAGTAATCTACCGCTACGCGGTTTAGGAATAGGGCACGCAAATGGCACGCAAAGGACGAGAAGATCGTAGTGTGGTAACCCTGGCATGTGCGGAGTGCCGGCGGCGCAACTATGCGACAAGCAAGAATCGCCGGACTACCACAGACCGGCTGGAGTTGCGCAAGTATTGCCGCAATTGCCAGAAGCATCTCGCTCATCGAGAGACGCGATGAGGTTGCCTTGGACCACAACCGACCGGGCACGCGCCGCGCGGCAGCACTCTCGCAGCAGAAGGGAGGCGCCAACGAGCCGCCTACCCCGTTTTCTGCAACGGCCGGTGGCATTCTTGCAGGAAGCGTATGGCGAGTTGAGAAAGGCGCACTGGCCCACCCGGGAGACAGCGCTTAATCTGACGCTCGTCGTCATCGCGGTAAGCCTGGTTGTGGGCATGTTTCTCAGCGGAGTAGACTACATCTTTGCAAGAATCTTCGAACTACTGGTCCAATAGGGGCTCCAAAGGAATTCAGCGCCATGGCATTGGAGATAGAAGACACCCAACCGCAGGCAGACGAACCGCCCCGCTGGTACGTGGTGCACACCTACTCCGGGTACGAGAACAAAGTGCGTGAGAATCTGCTCAAGCGCATCGAGTCGATGGACGCGAAAGACATGATTTTCGATGTTGTGGTGCCCACCCAGAAAGAGGTGGAGATCAAGCAAGGCCAGCGCCGCGACGTGGAGCGCAAGCTCTTTCCCGGTTACGTGCTGGTGCGCATGCAGCAAACCGATCAATCTTGGTTTATCGTGCGCAATACGCCGGGCGTCACCGGCTTCGTGAGCTCCGGCCGGGACGACCATCAGCCGGTGCCGCTGGCGGACGAGGAAGTAGACAAAGTACTCAAGCGCGGTAAGGAAGAGACACCGCAAGCGCGCATGGTGCTGCGCAAAGGCGACCGCGTGAAGATCATCGACGGGCCGTTTGCCGAGTTTTACGGTACGGTGGACGATGCCAACCAAGAGCGCGGCCGCGTACGCGTGATGGTCTCGTTCTTCGGACGCGAGACACCGGTGGAACTGGACTTTCTCCAAGTGGAGCGAATTTAGCTATTGTGACAGTTGTGTAGTGCGATTCTCGCAAGGATGAAAATCGAGCGTGGCTAAGAAAGTAAGAGCAGTAATCAAACTTCAGGTGCCGGGTGGGAAGGCAACCCCGGCCCCGCCGGTTGGTCCCGCATTGGGTCAGCACGGCGTAAACATCATGGCCTTCGTCAAGGAATTCAACGAGCGTTCGAGCAGCCAGGCCGGGTACATCGTGCCGGTGGAGATGACGATCTTCGAAGATCGGTCGTTCTCGTTCATTACCAAGACGCCGCCGGCCGCCGATTTACTGCGCCGCGCGGCCAAGGTGGAAAAGGGTTCCGGGGTCCCCAACGTCGAGAAGGTGGGACGGGTGACCCAGGAGCAGGTGCGCGAAATCGCGGAGATGAAGATGCCGGACCTCAACGCCAACGACGTGGAGGCGGCAATGAAAATCGTGGCGGGCACGGCCCGCAGCATGGGCTTGGAGGTGGTCAGCTAACATGGCAAAGCGCAGCAAGAAGTATCGCCAGGCGCTGGAGCGCATCGAAGAGGGCCGCCTCTACGACGCTCAGGCGGCGTGCGAAATCGTCAAAGAGACCGCTACCACCAACTTCGACGCCACCATCGAGTTGCACGTCCTCCTCGGCGTCGATCCCCGCCAAGCCGATCAAGCGGTGCGCGGCTCCGTCGTGTTGCCGGCCGGTCTCGGCAAGTCGCAGCGCGTGCTCGTCTTTGCGCAAGGCGAAAAGGTGCGCGAAGCGGAAGAAGCCGGCGCTGATTTCGTCGGCGGCGCCGAGCTTGCCAAGAAGATCGAGGGCGGCTGGCTGGACTTCGACGTGGCCATCGCCGCGCCGGACATGATGAGCACCGTGGGACGACTGGGGCGAGTCCTGGGGCCCCGCGGCCTCATGCCCAACAACCGCGCCGGTACGGTGACGTTCGATGTCGGCCGCGCCGTGGGCGAAGCGAAAGCCGGGCGCGTCGAGTTCCGCGTCGACCGCACCGCCAATCTGCACGTCCCCGTCGGCAAGGCTTCCTTCACCGTGGAGAATCTGCTCACCAACCTCACCGCGCTCTATTCCGCCGTCATGCAAGCCAGACCGGAGAACACGAAAGGGACGTACGTCCGCTCCATCCACCTCTGCGCGACCATGGGGCCTTCCATCAAGCTCGACCCCATGCAGATGCAGCAATTGCTGGCAGAAGCCGCTTAAGTCGAGTAGCACCCGTTGCTTCTTCAGGCGTGGTATACTGAGAAGGCATGGCATGGCGGGGTAAGGCATGGTTAGGTTTGGATAAAGGGGCCGGTGTCGCACTCTTGATGAATGCGCGCCGGCCTCAATTTTTCCACTCGGCCAGCTCAAGTGGAAGTTTGGCAATCCGTTCACCACTGCCACGCTGCGCCTGCCAAGAGCCGCCGGATGCGCTTTGAGAAAGCCCCAAAGTCTGAACTTGCTAATTCCTAACAAGATCGTAATTGTCACAGCGTGTATACTAAAGGCATAGAGCATTGGAAAAGAGCACGCGGCAATGGCAAGCACGTAGGAGTGGCTGAGCCGTCCTAGGGGTGCTGTCAGTCTAATTCCCAATTAGCCAGATTAAGAGGGGGGTGAAAGGAGGCGGAGTGATGCAAGTCAACGGAGAGTTCATTGTTACGATTGCGACTATCATCCTTGTAGGAATAGGGTTGATGTGGCGCTTTGAGACCCGCATATCCGGTGTGGAAACGCGCTTGAGCGAGCGTGTTTCCCGTCTCGAAGGGCTAATCGAAGGCCTGACCGCCCGGGTCTCTCGGATTGAAAGCGTGCTGGACTCCTACTTTGTGCAGGCCGGCAAGAAGGAAGCGGAGTGAGCGACTCTTTGTCGAATTCTAGCTCGTCGGCCTGTGGGTACGGGATGCTGCCGAGAGGGGAGCGTGAAGAACCCAAGAGTCTAAACTGTATGCGTCCTGGATAGCGTTCGTTTGACAGACACAATTGTCTCCTGCTAAATAAAGGCTAGTTGGAATATCAACAACTAACACGGAGAACAAGGAATGCCCAAGTTTCTCGTTGAGTGGAATTTGCCGCCGGAACTCACCCGCGACAAGTATGACAACAATAAGAAGAAGTCGCTGGATATCTACGCGCAGTTGCCCAATTGCGATTGGATCAGCACCTATCTTTCCGACGACATGAGCAAATGCTACTGCCTGTACGAGGCCGAGAGCGAAGAGGCCGTGATCGAGGCGCGCGACGCGGTGAACGCCAAGATTGACAAGATCGTCCGCGTGGACGAACTGACGGAAACGGACTACCGCGAGTAGAGACCGCCCTCGGAACCGGCCACGTAGGCGCCAAGCCACACCGTCTTGCTGGTGTGGCTTTTCGTTTGATACCTGTGTTTGTGTAGAAACAGCGGCCTGATCGTTCATGTGTTCATGGTTCGACCCTTCGGCATGCTCAGGACTGGCAGGCTCACCACGAACGGATCAACCAACATTCGCCCACAATTCGACTATTTGAGACGCTTCCATCTTGAATTCCCTGGATCCCATTCGCGTGCGTCTGTTGCATTCCGACGACGTAAGCGAGAAGAGTCCAGACCAGAATCGACACACCTAGCCTAAAGGTGCGTGTGCCACGGTGAAACCCAGACGGCCAATGAATACGCCCATGCTCCTGACGCTGAGCGTGGGGCACGTCATCGCCGACATCTATGGCGGTATGCTGCCCGCGATGCTGCCTATTTTTGTCAGCATGTTTGGTCTTTCCTATGGAGCTGTGGCGCTCGTAGCGGCGGCGCACAGCTTCTCCGCCAGCGCCATCCAGCCGGTGTTGGGCTATGTGAGCGACCGCATCAGTGGCAAGTGGGTACTTCCCCTCGCGCCGCTTGTCGCCGCCGTCGGCATCATTGTTGCCACCCAGGTACCGGTCTACTGGGTTGCGCTCGTCCTGATCGCCATCGGCGGTTTGGGCATTGCCGCCTACCATCCCGAAGGCTACAAGGCGGCCGGCTATTACAGCGGCGACCAGCAGAGCACGGGCACCTCGATCTTCTCCGTCGGCGGCAATATCGGCGTGGCCGCGGGACCGGTGGTGGTTGCCGTGCTCTATGCCTGGCAGGCGCAGCGCGGCCTCATCCTCATGGTGGTGCCGGGCATTCTCATGGCGCTGGTGCTCTGGCGGCTCCTGCCGCGCATCGAGACCGGCACTGAGGTAGCGCCGCCGGACCTCAAGGCAGCCTTTCTTGACATTCGGCCGATACTCATCCCCTTCCTCCTCCTGCTCATCATTGTCATACTCCGCTCCTTCTTTTGGGTGAGCCTTGGCACTTTCATTCCGCTCTATGCCGTCGCCGAACTGGGAATGACCGTACCCGAAGCGGCTGCGGGACTGTTGCCTTTCCTGCTCTTCAGCGGCGCGATTGGCACGCTGATCGGCGGCTACGTGGCCGACCGCACGAGCAAAGAAGGACTGCTCCTCTGGTCGCTGGCGCCGGTGCCGCTGTTCGTCTACGTATTCTTGCACACCAGCGGGTTCTGGCTGCCCCTCATGCTGGTCTTCATCGGCGGGTTTACCGTCTCAACGTTCGCCGTAACCGTCGTGATGAGCCACGAACTCTTGCCGAAACAGCGCGCCATGGCCTCGGGCATGATGGTCGGCTTTGCCTGGGGGATCAGCGGCATGGGCACACCTTTTGTCGGCATCTTCGCGGATAACTTCGGTTTACCCGCCGCGTTCAATGCGCTCATGCTGGCGCCGCTGGTGCCCTTTGCGCTGACCATCCTTTACGTGTGGCTCATGCGCCAGGGCGGCAAGTACCGCGCACGCATGACCGTCCGTGCTACGCCTACCGCCTAGAGCGCTTGGCGTTCGGCGCGTAGGATCCCGCTCGACAAGCATCCCGCCGCATCGGCTCGAATGAGAGGTTTCGACACAGCGCGAGTGGACTCTCCGCACGGCGTTTCGCTAAGGACTGGGTGGAGCCACCTCAGCGCCAACGGCACAGCGATGCCGCGCCGAGGGAGCAACCGCGCTGAGACGAGCAGCCATCCTTCAGAATCGTGCAAAATCCGGCGTACCGCGTGCTGACGTGCGCTTCTCTCCACATATTTCGTATAATGATTAGTACCCGCGGCGCAACCCGGCCCATCCACTACACCACGTAGGGCTAGCGGCTCTTCTTACACGATAGCGGCAAGACCCCACCATGATTCTCTTGCAGAATGTCTCCAAGGTCTATGCAAACGGCATTCACGCGCTCAGAAATATCAACCTGGAAATCGCGCGGCAAGAGTTCGTATTTCTCGTTGGCGTCAGCGGCGCCGGCAAGTCCACCCTTGTCCGGTTGCTCATCCGTGAAGAGCTTCCCACCTCGGGAGCGGTAATCGTCGCCGGGCACAACGTGCTGCAGTTGCCCAAGCGTCGCCTGCCGCTCTACCGGCGCAAGGTGAGCATGGTCTTTCAGGACTTTCGGCTGCTACCAAACAAGACGGTTGCCGAAAACGTCGCCATGGCGCTGCGCGTGGCCCATCGGCCACAGCGCGAGATCGACGAGCTTGTGCCGGAAACGTTGGCATTGGTGGGCCTCACACAGTATGC